>JBJFDD010000143.1:0-2204 GCA_051889815.1 Candidatus Cryptobacteroides sp.
GGCATCAGGACTTTACATTCCTGACACAGCAAAGGAAAAACCACAGCAGGGAGTCGTAATCGCAGTCGGCCCCGGCAAGAAGGATGAGCCTATGGAGCTCAAGGTAGGAGACGTGGTGCTCTACGGAAAATACGCGGGTACCGAACTCAGCTACGAAGACAAAAAGTATCTTATCATGAAACAGAGCGATGTGCTCGCAACTCTTTAATTCCAATCAACTATGGCAAAAGATATCAAATATACTTCTGAGGCACGTGCCCAGATGAAAGTCGGCGCTGATGCACTGGCTGACGCAGTAAAGGTCACCCTCGGTCCTAAAGGACGCAACGTGGTGATTGACAAGAGCTTCGGTGCTCCGCAGGTAACCAAGGACGGCGTTACTGTAGCAAAGGCCGTCGAGCTGGAGGACAAGTTCGCCAACATGGGCGCACAGATGGTCAAGGAGGTTGCCTCCAAGACCAACGAGCAGGCCGGTGACGGTACAACCACCGCAACCGTCCTTGCACAGGCCATCATCAACGTCGGTCTGAAGAATGTCACTGCCGGTGCAAATCCTATGGACCTCAAGAGGGGTATCGACAAGGCTGTCACCGCCGTCGTCGCCAACCTCAGGGAACAGAGCCGTGAGGTCGGAGAGGACTACTCCAAGGTGGAGCAGGTCGGCACCATTTCCGCAAACAACGACTCCTATATAGGTAAACTCATTGCAGATGCCATGGCCAAGGTAAAGAAGGACGGTGTGATTACCGTCGAGGAGGCCAAGGGCACCGAGACTGAGGTGAAGGTCGTTGAGGGCATGCAGTTCGACAGGGGCTATATCTCCCCTTACTTCATGACCAACAGTGACAAGATGGAGGCTGTGCTCGACGAGCCGAGCATTCTTATCACCGACAAGAAAATCAGCACCATGAAGGACCTGCTTCCAATCCTTGAGCCAATCGCCAGGGAAGGACGTTCCCTGCTCATCATTGCGGAGGACGTAGAGGGAGAGGCGCTCACCACCCTCGTTGTGAACCGTCTTCGCGGTACCCTCAAGGTCGCAGCCGTCAAGGCTCCGGGCTTCGGAGACCGTCGCAAGGAAATGCTTCAGGACGTTGCCACCCTTACCGGTGCGGTCGTAGTGTCTGAGGAGAGAGGCTTCACCCTCGAGAACACCACCCCTGACATGCTCGGCAAGGCAGAGAAGGTTGTCATCAGCAAGGACAACACCACCATAGTCAACGGTGCCGGTGACAAGCAGGATATCGCAGACCGCGCAGCCACCATCCGCGCCCAGATAGAGGCCACCAAGTCCGATTACGACCGTGAGAAACTCCAGGAGAGACTCGGCAAACTCGCCGGCGGTGTGGCTGTCCTCTATGTCGGAGCCGCAACCGAGCTCGAGATGAAGGAGAAGAAGGACCGTGTCGAGGACGCCCTCAGCGCAACCCGTGCTGCAGTCGAGGAAGGTATAGTACCTGGCGGCGGAGTGGCATATATCCGTGCCGCAGAGGCCATAAAGGATCTCACCGGAGCCAACGAGGACGAGACCACCGGAATACGCATCGTGGCCAAGGCCATCGAGGAACCTCTGCGTCAGATTGCCGCCAATGCCGGTCTTGAGGGCAGCGTAATCATTCAGAAGATACGCGAGGGTAAGGGTGATTTCGGTTACAACGCCCGTACCGACGAATATGTCAACATGTTCGATGCCGGTGTGATCGACCCTACCAAGGTCAGCCGTGTCGCTCTCGAGAACGCCGCTTCCGTTGCCGGCATGTTCCTCACCACCGAGTGCGCAATTGCCGACATCCCGGCCAAGGAGCCGGCTCCAGCTGCAGCCGCCGGCGGCATGGGTGGAATGATGTAACGGTACTTTTGAAGAATACTATGTATAAAGCGGGCCCTTCCGGGGCCCGTTTTATTGTATTCGCCAGAAAAAATCGAAAATTTTTTGAAAAAGATTTGGAAGTAAAGAAAAACTCCGTATCTTTGCAGCCCGTTTGAGAAAAAACGGTAACTGACAAGTTCATTGACAAGACTGGGAAGAACAAGTACAAGCAAGTACCGAAACAAGAATCTGTAACAGATTAAGAATTCGAGAAGCGTTGATTTCTTTTATTGTAAGAGATTGAACGGTCAGGTGAATCAAGCTAAGAGTTATAAAGAAATTTATACAATGAAGAGTTTGATCCTGGCTCAGGATGAACGCTAGCGGCAGGCTT
>JBJFDD010000144.1:0-2203 GCA_051889815.1 Candidatus Cryptobacteroides sp.
GAGGCTCCTATGCTTCCGTCAGGAGAGTATGGAAAGACGGGGATGTAATCTCCCTTGACCTTGACATGAGGGGACGGTTGATCGATGCTCCATCCGGAGTGGGAGACAAGGCAATCATGAGGGGTCCTATCGTGCTCGCATTCGACACCAGGCTGGTTCCACGCCGGGACGGAGTAAGCGAGCCGCCGATGCTCCGCTACGAGTTCGCCGGTGACAGGGATAACTACATCGACCTCAAGCCGACAGGCAATTCAGGCATCGATGCGATCTGGATGACTTTCGATGTCCCTGTGGCAGACGAGTCCGGTGCCCTTCACACCCTCCCGATGTGCGACTACTGCTCTGCCGGAAATACCTGGAAGGAGGGCAACCTGTTCCGCGTCTGGATGCAGCAACCATTCGATTTCCGCCATCTCTACACCAACAACCTCGACTGGCATGTCAATGTCACCGTCGGCGTCGACCGCCCTGAGATTCCGGAACTCTACCGCGTCAGGTAAGACCCTCCCCGGAGGAGAATGAGATGGCGTCATAGACATCGGGCAGGACCTTGTTCAGAGTGCTGTCAAGGAGCCAGCAGCCCTCTTCTTTGCCAACTATCCGCAAGCCGTACCGCGGTTCGTCAATGCGCGTGTAGCCCCAGTCAAGCGCGGGGCAGCCATCCTTGCGGAGCATGGCATAGTGCACAACACCCTTATAACGTGGCGCGATGCAATACCCGTCTTTGAATATGTTGTCCCTCTCCAGAATAAACAGCAAAGGTCCTTGAGACTATGCGCAGCGCAGGCCGTCAAGATCAGATAAAACTGGCGAATATGGATGCACCGATAACGGTCAGAAGTCCACAGACGACAATGGACAGGCTGCTCATCGCGCCTTCGACGGGGCCAATTTCCATCGCTTTCGCGGTACCGACGGCGTGGGAACTCGAACCTATCGCTATGCCCTTTGCTATGGGCTCGTCAATTCTGAAAAGTTTGAGCACCCATTCGGCGATTACATTGCCGAGGACGCCGGTTATTACAATAATGACGACGGAAAGGGACACATATCCGCCCAACTCCTCAGTTACACCCATGCCTATCGCCGTTGTTATTGACTTCGGAAGGAAGGTGACATAGGTCCTGTGGTCGAATTTGAAAAGCAGGGCCATCAGAAGTATGCACACGAGGCTTGAGACCACGCCGGACACTATGCCAGCAGTCACAGCCTTCCAATTTTTCTTCAACAGGCTGAACTGCTCATAGAGAGGAACGGCGAGGCAGATGGTTGCAGGGGTAAGGAGGAAACTGATGAAGTCCGCACCCACTGCGTAGGTCCGATAGCTGACTCCGGTCAGGGACAGGAATGCGATGACCAATACTATCGAAATCAGAAGGGGGTTCATTATTGCAAGTCCGGTCTTTTTCCTGAGCCATAATCCCAGCGCATACGACACCAGACTGATTAGCACGCCAAGATAGGCAGACGTCTCTACGAGTTCTCTCATCTCCGTCCTCCCCTTCTTCTGATGATTCTCTGAGTAACCCTGCCGGATACCGCCATCACCACCACCGTACTCACGAAGGTGACTGCGATGAAAGGGAACAGCGAAGTCCTAAGCATTTCAAGGGATTCGAGCACTCCCACTGCCGGAGGCAGAAACATTATGGGCATTATCGCGATAAGGAAGGAACTCGTCTCCTTTATATCACTTACTTTCAGCACTTTGAGCTCAAGAGCCAGAAAAAGCAGTACTATGCCGTAAATGCTCGCCGGCACGGGAAGCGGAATGAAATGATGAAGCAATTCCCCAAGAAAGGAGAACGCCATAATAATCAGAAACTGTAACACATATTTCATATTATACTACCGGCCACACCACATGCTGCCGGGCCACGCGCGTAAAAAACGCGCAAAGATAAAACAATTATCCATATTATTCTAAACGACAAAGCCCGTCCGCCGTTTCCGGCAGGCGGGCATCCGCACTAATGTTCAGACATGTTAAAACCCGATTACTGAATCTCAATCTGCTTTACGGCAGGCTGCTTCTCAGTGACCATAACCTTCGGTATGTCAATAGTAAGGATACCGTCGTTTACCATGGCTTTGATTTCGTCCTTGTTCACATCCTCAGGAAGAGCAAAGCTCTGTTCGAATTTGTGATATGAGAACTCCCTGCGGAGGTATTTCCTCTTCTTGTCCTCATCCTTGGATTCGT
>JBJFDD010000145.1:0-8026 GCA_051889815.1 Candidatus Cryptobacteroides sp.
AGGGAGGGTATAGCCAAGGTCCACAAACAAGTCGCTCAGTTTCTTGCGACCGCATCCCCCCGACGCATTCCTGAGCCCGAGAGGGCACAGCCAGTCACCCTTTTTCCAGGTGCGAACAGTGAAAGGAAATCCCAGGACAGAGGAATCGAACATCAGCGTCCCCGGAGGGGTTGCCAGGGGCATACCCATCTTCCACTCCTTTACACTGACTTCGAAACTGATGCCTGCAACTGAATATATTCCCGCTCCCCTGACTTCCACTTCGTGTTCCGTACTGCCATCGGGGACAGTCGTCACGATGATGCTGTCCGCGGTTGTAACGGCACGGAAGCGTTCCGAACGGAACACCTTGCCCGAGAACGTTCCCCCACGCGAAACCAGGGAGCAAAGGCTCATGGCGGCAGAAGAAGGAAAACCGTAAGGTTCAAGAAGACGGAAAAGGAGCCATCCTGGATCCGGAACCTGCTTCAAAGGGGCGACCCCGATCCGAAGTTCCTCCCCCGGGCCGGGGTCGAGCAGGACCCGGGCCGCCTCAAGGCTGAACTGACGGTCTGCAGCAGCCTGCTCCTGCGAAAGTCTTTCCATGTCGGCCGAGACAGTCGCAAGAAAAGAAGGATTGACTCTGGCCAGGAGCGGCATTACTTCGTTCCTGATAAGGTTACGTTTGAAAGAAGAGTCTGAATTGGTGATGTCCTCGTGCCAGAGGACGCCGTTGCTGACGGCATATTCAAGAATCTCCTTTCTGGTGAAACAAAGCAGCGGCCGCACCAGAGCCGTCTCCGCCCCCGGAACCGGGACTGTGGAGACAGCTTTCATCCCCGTAAGGCCTTTGATTCCCGTCCCGCGAAGAAGGTTGAGCAGGAATGTTTCCACATTGTCATTGGCATTGTGGGCGACAGCGACAAATGAATATCCCTCTTCCCGGCACAACTCGTCAAACCACAGGTAGCGCAAGGTCCTGGCGGCCATCTCTATGCTCACGCCATGTGCCAAGGCATATTCAGAGGTAGCGAAATCCTTTTTGAGGAAAGTAACCCCGACGCGTTCGCACCATGCCCGCACGAGTTCCTCATCAGAGTCCGCAGCCTCCCCGCGAAGGTGAAAGTTGCAGTGCGCGACATCGAATGAAATTCCATTTCCGCCATGCAGGAAGAGTTCGGCCATCACCATGGAATCGACGCCTCCGCTGACTGCAAGAAGCGCCTTGCGGCAGTCTCCGAGAGCGGAGAGGAACGAATCGAAGCGGGTCTGCACTGTCAGGGCGGTTATTTCTTCGGTACAGGGAATGAATATGAGAAGCTCAGGTTGAGCAATTCCTGGAGCTGGATCCTCTGTTTCCCGTCAGGATACTTGTCCAGATCGTCAGGATTCCTTATCATCACCTTGTCGTCATAGACGAGGAAGGTCTTGAAATTCAGGACAAGATTCCTCGCAAGAACCCAGGCAACGTTGCTGGAAAAATTGACTCTCAAGTTCTCCGGATTGTCAAGATAGTTGGAGAAAAGGATCAGTGATGCAGTGTATGTGAAATTGTTGTTTATCCTAAGGCTCAGGTTCGTCGTGAGCTGGGCACCCAACTCGAAACGGGCAACCTTGTAATACTCCCCGTGATTGACTGTTGTACCGTCAGGAAGAGCCTCTGTGTAAGGGAACTGGGCCTCATCGTTGTACTTCTTCTGCCTGTGGTTTCCGTAGGCCCTACGCAACTCCTTGTCCGTCACGATAGTGAAACCGCCGGTGATTGGAGTGAAGTTGATCGTGAGCCATCTGTTCGGATTTGGCACGATGTCAAAACCGAGTCCGAGATGTGAATATGCCGGCGAAAGAAAGCCCGAGCGGATTGTCCTGGCATTTCTCCAGTCCTTTGCGGAAGGGGAATCCCCCTCGAAGCCGGAAGGATAATTGTAGTTGTAGGTATTTGAAAACTGCGAAAGGAAGTCAAACCTGGCCGACAGGCCGAACTTCTGGTTCTTGGTATATCCGCAGATGCTCTCGATGTAGAGACGGTCAAGATTCTTCTGGATGAAAGGTTTGTCCTGTTGGTAGATAAAACCGTAGTCGCATTCGATCTTGTTGTTCCAATAGGTTTTCCCCTTGGCGAAGTTGGCATTGCCCCTCAATGCTGCATTCAGGGAGACATAATTGACTCCGCCGGGAGCCCAGTTGCTGAGTTTCTGCTGGCCGAATCCCACAGTAGTCGTGGCCGCCTTGTTCCAGTACTTTGGCTTTGGAGGAGCTGCCTGTGGAGCCTGAGTCTGGGCGAAAGCGGCTGCAGCGGCTGCAGCGGCATCGGCGGCCGACTGTTCCTTCTTTTCAGTCCCTTCATTCTGGGCACGGAGAGTAAAGGATGCCATAAGAAGAACAGCGGCAATAGCGGTGATCCTGACAGTTTTCATAGCAATACGGATGTTATGTCAATATGAAATGGCGAAGACCACCCTCTGTTTGGACGGCTTGCCTGAGTAGATGTCGAATCCATCCTCCTCACAGACAAAACTGTCAACAGGAATGCACCTGATGGTTGCCTTGGTCTCGTCCTTGATTTTCTGCTCGGTCTCGGCAGTACCGTCCCAGTGGCAGAGAAGGAACTTGCCGGTCTGGATCTTCTCCTTGAATTCGTTCCAGTCGTCACACTTCTCCACATTGGCGGCGCGGAAATCATAAGCCTTCTGGTAGATAGTCTTCTGGATGTCGTCCAGAAGGTCGGCGATAGTCTTCTCGATTCCTTCAAGGGCAACTGTCTCCTTTGTAAGGGTGTCACGGCGGGCAACCTCGACGGTACCGTTCGCAAGGTCGCGCGGTCCCATGGCAAAACGAACCGGGACTCCCTTGAGCTCCCACTCGGCAAATTTGAAGCCCGGGCGGAGGGTATCGCGGTCGTCAATCTTCACACTGTGGCCTTCGGCCTCAAGACCCTTCTTGAGTTCGTACATCTTGTCGAGGATGGCATTGTGCTCTTCTTCAGTCTTGTAGATAGGTACCATGACGACCTGGATCGGAGCAATCGCCGGCGGGAGGACAAGCCCGTTGTCATCGCCGTGGGCCATAATCAAGGCTCCCATCAGGCGGGTTGAAACTCCCCATGAGGTAGCCCAGACATATTCCTGCTTGCCTTCCTTGTTGGTGTACTGGACATCAAATGACTTTGCGAAGTTCTGTCCGAGGAAATGGGAGGTTCCGGCCTGGAGGGCCTTGCCGTCCTGCATCATTGCCTCGATAGTAAGGGTGTCGAGAGCTCCTGCAAACCTCTCGTTGGGACTCTTGTGGCCGACGATGACAGGAAGCGCCATCGTGTTGCGGGCGAAATCGGCATAGATATTCACCATCTCCTCAGCCTTTGCTGCAGCCTCTTCGGCAGTGGCGTGGGCGGTGTGTCCCTCCTGCCAGAGGAATTCGGCGGTCCGGAGGAAAAGGCGGGTCCTCATCTCCCAGCGCACGACATTGCACCACTGGTTGCACAGGATCGGAAGGTCTCTCCAGGAGGTGATCCAATTCTTGTAGGTGCTCCAGATGATGGTCTCGGAAGTAGGTCTTACCACGAGTTCCTCCTCGAGCCTGGCTTCAGGATCGACGACTACACCCTTGCCGTCCGGGTCGTTCATCAGCCTGTGATGTGTCACGACGGCACATTCCTTGGCGAAACCGGCCACATGCTCGGCTTCACGGCTGAAGAATGACTTTGGGATGAAAAGCGGGAAATAGGCATTCTGGACGCCTGTTTTCTTGAATGCAGCATCCAGCACGCTCTGCATCTTCTCCCATATTGCATAGCCGTAAGGCTTTATCACCATGCATCCGCGCACAGGCGACTGTTCGGCCAGGTCGGCCTTGACGACAAGATCATTATACCACTGAGAATAGTTCTCGGACCTTTTTGTGACTTCTTTTGCCATATTGAATATTGGTATTTGCTACATTTTTGTTATAATTGTGCAAGATTCACCGGGGAATGGATTTTGTTATCAGTACCCGGAAAGGACCGTGCAGCACAACTGTACAATCCGGTTGCGAATTTAACGAATATATTTCAATTTTAGGAGATTCTATCATGAAAAGACGCATCATACTCCTGGCGACATCAGCATTGGTGCTTGCTTCATGCGGCTCCATGAAGCAATTTGCCGACTCATCCCGGGACCAGAGATTCCAGGATGAAGTATACTATACCCCAAAGGGTTCCGCTGCCGACAAGGCTGCAAAAGAGATTGCCATGGCGGAGGAGGACCTGCTTGTACGCAAGACAAAGGAATCCCCGATATTCATGAAAAGCGGGGAGAAAGTTGACACCCTTTTCATTCCGGAAGGCAAAAACGCAAGGATAGAGTTCGACAACGGAGGCAACACCACTTCCGTCTATGTCACCGACAGCGGTTGGGAAACCTGGTACGCCTACCAGCCTTGGTACGCAAGGACCTGGTATGCTCCATTCCACACCTCAATCTATTGGGGAGCCAATCCATGGTACTACGCAGGTTGGTACGACCCGTGGTATTATGGCGGTTGGTACGACCCATGGTATTTCAGCGTAGGATGGAGTTTCGGAGGCTGGTACGACCCATGGTTCCACATCGGAGGCTGGTACGATCCGTGGTTCTACGGATGGGGGCATCCTTGGAACTGGTGTGGCTGGTATGATCCGTGGTTCCACGGACCGGCCGGACACATCCATCACCATCATGTCCATGGAGGTCCCGGATGGTACGGAGGAGACAGGGTCTATACCTCGAGGAACATTGCCAACGGATCTTCTGTCAGAGGAGGTATCGGTTCAGTTTCAAGGAATGCCGGGGGCAGAAGTTCTTCATCAACAGTATCCAGAAGCGGTCTCGGGACATCGGCAGCCAGGGGCTCATCCACAGTGTCCGCTGCAACCAGGGGGTCACAGAGCCGGTCCTCTGCCGGCGGCGCAGTCAGGGCTTCAGGTACTTCAGGAGCATCCCGGAACGGGGTCAGCCCGGCCGGCACATCAAGAAGCGGTTCCTCTTCTTCAGTCGACCGTACTTCTTCCTACAGCAGGCAGGCGGGTTCCTCATCGTCCTACAGCAGGCCTTCATCATCAACCCGGAACAGCTATGGTTCTTCTTCCAGCCAGAGCAGGTCATCTTCCGGAAACTCAGGCAACTACAGGTCGTCGGGCAGCAGTTCTTCCAGCACAAGGTCGTCATCCTCAACATCTTCCGGAAGTTATTCCGGCAGCAGGAGCAGTAGCTACTCCGGTGGCGGTTACTCCGGCGGCGGACGTTCAAGCGGCGGTGGCTACTCGGGCGGCGGAAGCCGTGGAGGAAGCGGTGGCGGACGCAGATAGTCCCGGCCTGCGCCTCCGACTGGCGCAACCGGCTTCCGGCAACAGACAATAATCATAATTAAAGAATCATCAAAATGAAAAAGACCATATTCGCGGTTTCCCTGATCCTGGCCGCCTCGGCAAGTGCCGGAGCGCAGACTATGTACGATGCCCTGACATTCAGCAGGAATGACTACTACGGCACCGCCAAGTCAATTGCGCTGGGCAACGCAATGACAGCTGTCGGCGGGGATCTCGGCTCGATAGGAATCAACCCTGCCGGTTCCGCAGTCTACAGCTATTCCCAGTTCTCAATCACTCCGAATCTTACCATCAGATCAGAGACAGGTTCATACAGCGCCTATCCGATAAACGGCAGCGATACCTTCATCAACCCCCAGCTGACGAACCATACAAGATTCTCGGTTCCGAATTTCGGCACGACACTTCACCTGAAGACCCGCAACCGTCGGGGCATCAAGGGTGTAACTTTGGGATTCGTCTTCAACGGGACCAACAACTTCACGTCTAAAATGATGGCGGGGGGCTACAACGACAAGACCAGCTACCTGAGTTCGATGGCCGTGGATGCATTCGGCTTTGACTCAGATTTTCTCAACGGCAATGGTACAATCGGCGCAGACGGCCAGTACAATCCTTTCCAGAAGCCGGACACCGGCTACCCGTTCCAGAATCCTGACGACCGGGGGATGTATGCTCCATGGAATGTCATAACAAACGCCCAGTCGGGAGCCATTTCCACTTTCGGGGACCCGGAAGACCCGGACTACTACTGGCGCTACATCGCAGCTACTGAAGGATTCACCGACACCGGCGAGTTCGACGAGAACGGCAACAGGATTTACAACATATTCCTTGGCGGACCACTGAACCAGTCCTACGGCAGGATGGTGACAGGCGGAAAATATGATGCCATCATGAACGTCGGCATCAACGTCAACGACAATCTCTACTTCGGAATCAACCTCGGAGCCACCACCATGAACTACAACTACGACGAGTATTTCAAGGAGGCTGCGAACGACCCTGCGGACTTTGTCATTGAATATGATGACGCCTCCACCAACTTCAAGGACTACCGCGCCCGTTATTCCTATGCTGCCGACGGTGCCGGAGTCTATGCCAAATTCGGTTTCATCGCCCTTCCGGTTCCGGGCCTGCGGATCGGTGCTGCCATCCAGACACCGACCTGGATGAACATCACAGAGGTCTGGCGCAATTCGTCCGAGGTAAACTACACCGACTCCAAGTTCAACGGCACGTCCGTCTCTCCAGAAGGCAACTTCTCATACATGCTCCGTACTCCTTACAGAGTCAACGCCGGTGTTGCCTACACCGCAATGGGAATGCTCATGGTAAGTGCCGACTACGAGATGGCTGACTACAGGACCATGAGGTTCAGCAATGACAATTTCAACTGGAACACCGATTTCTCGAATGTCAATTCCGACATCAGGGACTGCATGGGGATTTCCCACATGGTCAGGATCGGAGCCGAGTTCAAGCCGGTCCAGGGTCTTGCAGTACGTGCAGGCTACAACTACAGCATCACTCCGGAATATTCCTACAGCAATGGTGGTTTCAAGACCACTCTCAAGGATGTAGTCAACGCGTATTCAATAGGTCTTGGTTACTCTTCGAACAAGTCTTTCTTTGCAGACATCGCAGCACGCATGACAACATTCTGCGACGAGTACATCTACCCGTATCCCGACTATCTTGACGACTTCGCGTCGCCGGCAATCATGGTCAGGAAAGAGAGGTACAACATCACAGCCACAATAGGCTGGAGATTCTAGAGTTTCTTCAGATAGGAAATCGAATCCGGGCCTTCATTGAAAAGGAGGTCGATGATTGACAGATTGGAAATGAAGCCGTGCTTCCGGGCGAAAACCTGGAAGTACGGTTTTTCAAGTCCCAGATCCCTCAGGGTCGTGTCCGGCCTCTTGGGGTGGAGCAGTTCGCGGTAATCCGCGCCATAGGGCTCCACATCAAGTACTTCGTTACGGGACCGGACGGGGCGGTAGTCATCGGTCAGCCTGATTTCAGCCGCAATGCCGGTCTTCCTGAGAAAGAATCGGATAAGGTTGAGATTGAGTTCGAAAAGAGTCCGTGGACGGGAATCCATTATTGCGAAGAGTTCGTCCCGGTAGTAGTCGAAATAGGGACTGCGGTCATAGGCCGCGGAAATTGCCCTCTGGGTCCTGACGACCCATGGAACAGAATAGTCCACCCTGACTTCAGAGATGAGCTCATGGCCTGTTCCTGTGTGAACAATAGGGAAATTGAGGTCCTGAGGACCGTCTGAGGCATAGAAACGGAAACGGTTGCGCCAGCTCTGTTTCTGATAGTTCTCACAGGCCTCAAGGTAAACCACAGACGGAATCACCCCGTCCGGAGACAGGGTGAAATCTTTCGCAATCAATGCAAAGAAACTCAGTGGCGGGAAATATGCCGTTGACAGAAGCATCGCCCCTCCCCTACTCGAAATCAGTGTGGTCCTTGGAGTCGTTTGCCCTGATGATACCGCGCTTCGAGCCTCTGATGAAATCGAGGATCACATCCCTTTCCATGCTCTGTGGGAAACCTGCCTCCACCTTGGCACAGCCGTCGGAGATGTTGAGGCCCTCGAAGTAGATGGTGTTGTAGATGTCCTGGATGTTCCTGATCACCTCAGATGAGAATCCCCTTCTGCGGAGACCCACGATGTTCACGCCGCAG
>JBJFDD010000146.1:0-2197 GCA_051889815.1 Candidatus Cryptobacteroides sp.
AGTCGTCATTCAGCCTTGCGGCAACCCCGTCGATTGCCTCTTCAATCTTCTCATAAGGGATGAATGGTCGGAATGATTTGTCTTTTAGTCGGATGTTGCTCATCATGCAGGTACATTTGAGAATCTGTTGTCCACAAAAATAGCAATATTCTTAAAGAATTGTTATCCGCCTTATCTTTTTCTGTTTCTTAATACCTTTTATGTTAAAGCTTCCCATCTTGCGGTCATCACAACTATACCATGAGAACTTCTTTCAACCGCCTGACCGCCTTCCTTCTGGCCCTTCTTCTGCCGGTCCTTCCCCTGGCGGGGCAGGCCGACCGGTTTCTAGAGGCAATTGCCGGACTGACCGGGGCGGAAGACATAGAATCGCTGGATCCCTCGGAAGTGGAGATGTACGAAAACCTTCATGAACATCCGCTCGACCTGAACCGTTCGTCCAGGGCGAAGCTTCTCTCCTGTGGTCTCTTCACCCCGTTCCAGGTGGCGAGTCTCCTTGACTATAGAGACACCGGAGGGGACATACTCTCCCTGACAGAACTGTCCCTACTGCCAGGTTTCGGACAGGATTTTGTACGGTGTCTTGCTCCTTTCGTCCGCCTGGTATCCCACAGTCCTCCCGGCCGGACTCAGAATGACAGCATCACACCGGAGGCTTCGTTCCTTTCCAGGTTCGCCGTCAGGAATTCTGAATATTCATGGGGCAAGAAGGCAAGGATCGGCTTTGGGGATTCTTTCTCTGCCTGCATGGCTGCATCCTCTTCTTATGGTGACGGGCGGTCCTTTCCTCCCTCCGCCTGGGGCTTCAGTGCATCTTTGAGTCCCGGGAAAGGTGACCTCAGGCTTGTTGCAGGTGATTTCAATGCTCGTTTCGGCCAGGGTCTGGTCCTTTGGAGCGGGATGTCTATGGGTGGATTCTCAACCTTGTCTTCGTTCTGGAAACGCCCGGCAGGACTGTCTCAATCATGGTCATATTCAGGGACAGGTACACACAGGGGGATTGCGGCTGACTTCCGTGCCGGAAGGTTTGTGTTCTCATCATTCCTTTCCTTCCCCGGCCTGCGTGACTGGTGCCAGGACGGAAAGCCCCCGGAAATCTCATTCCTGCCGGGAATGAACATGACATGGTATGGAAGGAATGGTCAACTGGGTCTTACTGCGTTCTGGCAGTCCGAAAGAATCGGCGGAAAGCCCAACGGATTGTTTTATCAGTCGGGTGGCAAGGTCTCGTGCGATGGAAGATGGAGCATCAGGGGATGCAGCCTGTGGTGGGAGGGTGCCCTGGACTGCTTTTCGATGTCTTTTGCCTCAGTGTGCGGAATATCCTTTCCCTTGGGTGGGGACTGGCGTTTTGCCGCTGTCGGACGTTTGTACCCTTCTGGATATTCAGCCTCCCTTGCCGGTGCCGTGCATGCATGGACAAAAGTTTCCGACGAGGCAGGGATTGCCTTCGGAATCGAGAGGCGGAGTATAGGACTGACCGTGGACCTTGCAAGGAAATGGAACGATTCCGGTACCCGTCAGGCGAAAGTCCTCCTCAAATGCCCCATCCGGATAACGGACGACATTGTCCTGTCGTTCAGGGTTTCGGAACGTTACCGTCCCTATGAGCCTGTACTGAACCACCGTCTTTCCGCCAGAGCCGACCTGGACTGGTCCACGGCAGGTATCAGCCCGGTCTATGGGGAGGGGGACGGTGATGCCTGGAAGGCCCGCCTGAGGATGGAAGCCATCCATTCCAGGTCATTTTCCGGTCTTTCCTATCTGGAGGCAGGAAGAAAGACAGACCGTTTCTCTGCCTACATTCGGGGCACGGTTTTCTTTGTCGACAACTGGGATGACAGGATCTATTCTTATGAAAGGGATGCGCCGGGCAATTTCAATGTTCCGGCTTATTATGGAAGGGGAGTTAGCGCTTCCGCAGTCTGCTCCGCCAAGTTCCGCTTCAGTACTTCCCGCTGCCGGAACAGGACTTTGCGTCTCAATGCACGGGCTTCAATCCTGCGATATCCTTTCATGGAGGAACCACGCAAGAACATTTCGGAGCTCAAACTCCAGGCCACCCTGGACATATGACGACCTTCAAGGGACTGCAAACAAAAAGGCCGTCCGATTCACCGGACGGCCAATTCTGCAGTGTTGGACCGATAATTATTTGACGTATTCGAAAGATATCGTTTCGTTCGGGCGGATGTCA
>JBJFDD010000147.1:0-2192 GCA_051889815.1 Candidatus Cryptobacteroides sp.
CCTGAAGACACCACATCTGCAGGGGATGGCGAAAAGATGTTCTCATTCAAGGAGTTTACCCACGGAGTCATACACCGCGACAGTACCCTCAAGATCGGTACCCTCTTCGGTGGCTCTACCGTGTTTATCGGATCTGAGCAGATCTACAACGGTCAGTACTGGAAACTCCCGATAGTTTACGGAGGCATAGGAACCACCCTGGGTCTCGGTATCCATTATCAGAAAAAGTACAATGCTTCACGTTCCGCTTATGACGCGGCCTTCGAAGCCGACCCGAACACTACACTGGCAGTGGACACCAAGTCCCGGAATCTGGCGACCTGCATGTTTGCAAGTGCAGGTTTCCTCTATTGGGCTACACTGATGGACGGAGTGGTCAACTACAAGAAGGACATACCGCGGCAGCCGGGGAAAGCTACAGTCTATTCCATACTCCTGCCAGGACTTGGACAGTGCTACAACGGAGAGTTCTGGAAGGTACCCATCTACTGGGGAGGTCTCATCGGCTCCGTGCATTACTACAACCACAATAGAAACAACTACCTGAAATACAAGCGGATCTACACCGAAATCACCACCGGTGGAGAATACGACGGCCCTATCACGGAGGAGAGTGCCCTCTACTACAGGAATGTGTTCAGACGCTACAGGGACTATTCTGTCCTGGCGATTGCCGCCTTCTATCTCCTTCAGGTTATCGATGCGAACGTTTTTGCCTACATGCAGGATTTCGAAGTCAGCGACGACCTCTCCATGTCCGTAGGTCCTGCCGTCATCACCCCTGACAACGGATATGCCCTCGCTCCCGGAAGTGGCGGATTGCGTAGTGTCTCCCCGAACACCAATGCCGTTGGTTTCAGGATCGGATTGACCTTTTGAAACCTGAACTGATTATGAACCGTTTAATCTACTGCATATCCACTGTCCTTCTCATCGCCGGAATGTTCATTCCTGCAGACAGTTCCGCGCAGTCCCGCAGGAGACTCAAGAAGGAAAATGCCGTCCTTGCGGTAAAAGTCGATTCACTTCTTCGCGTGCTCGAGACAGAGCGCAGGGAAGCACATGAGAGGGACTCAGTAGCCCAGGAAATGCTGGGAATATACGAGGAAAACGAACGCCGGAGCGGAATATGGCTCAATCCGGATGCCTTCACTCCCGAAGTTACCGACAGCCTCCTGGACATCTGGTATGTACACCGCCAGGTCAAGGAAGACACCTCCGGGCTTGAGTATGACATGGACTCCGTCCATTTCACATCATCCGTGTCCGATTCCGTCCTGCAGCGCAGACTTGAGAAACTCAATACCCTCATCGCCCTCCCTTTCAATGAGACTGTGCGCAACTACATGGTCCTCTATTCGGAGAAGATGCCGAAGAAGATGAGCAACATCATGGCCCTGGGCCAGTATTACATGCCGATTTTCGAAGAGATATTCAGCCGGTACGGGCTTCCTGACGAACTCAAGTATGTGGCTATCGTCGAGTCTGCCCTCAATCCCAACGCCGTCTCCAGGGCCGGGGCTGTCGGTGTGTGGCAATTCATGATAAAGACAGCCAAGAGCTATGGACTGGAGGTCAACTCTCTTGTGGATGAAAGGAGGGATCCGTTCAAGTCGGCGGACGCCGCGGCCAGGTATCTCACTGACCTTTACAAACTGTTCGGAGACTGGAACCTTGCCATCTCATCCTACAACTGCGGTCCGGGCAATGTCAACAAGGCAATCCGCAGGAGCGGCAGCCGCAACTATTGGGACATCTACCGTTATCTTCCGCGTGAGACAAGGGGCTATGTCCCGGCCTTTGTCGGGTCGATGTATGCTATGATGTACAGCAAGGATTACGGCCTCTCCTCAGGCCCGGTGATGCTTCCTGCCCAGGTGGACACATTCGAAATCAACCGCAATCTCCACTTCCAGCAGGTAAGCGACCTGACCGGAATCCCGATTGATGAAATCAGGGGACTCAACCCACAGTACGTCAAGGATGTTATTCCGGGTGACAGCAAGACTTATATCCTCCGTCTGCCGTACCAGTACACAGCCTCCTTCCTGGCCAACGAGGATTCGGTCTATACCTACAAGGCAGATGTCTATCTCGAACCGAGGTCCATCCTCGAATCCTCGGGATCGAAATCCTCTTCTCCCGGGAACATCGCCAATGAGCGGATCCGGTACAAGGTCAAGAAAGGGGAT
>JBJFDD010000148.1:0-2190 GCA_051889815.1 Candidatus Cryptobacteroides sp.
TCAATCATTGCTGCCAAGGTTGTCGAAGTAATCGGGACAAAGATTGACATTCCGCGCTGGAAAGCGGCAAAAAAAGAAATCAGGGAACTGATTGCTGCCAACACCAAAGCCTGATATGTTTGGTTTCATTGTCAACTGGTTCCGCAGGCGCAGGCTCAAAAAAGATGCAAGCGACATTCCGACAGGGTTCCTTCCGCTTGGAAAAATCAAGTCGGCAAACATTGTCATTGACGCTCAGGAACCTGACTTTGAACTTCTCAAGGAGGATATACTTTCATGGGGGAAGGGCTGTGGAATCAAGGTCAGCATCTTTTTCATCGACATGCATAAGCTGAGCAAGGGAGAGTTGCTGACAACGAGCATCCAGACGACCATCTGCCGCAAGGAGCTTTCTTGGTACGGAGCCCCGCCGGCAGACAAGGCGCGGCTGCTGATGGCTGATGATGCAGACCTGTTCATCAGCATGGTTGACAGTTCGGATTATCTGGTCGATTACCTCTGTAAATGCTCTCATGCCCGTTTCAAAGTCGGCAGGAAAGAGTATCCGGGCCATTCTTTTGACATGATTATAGCAAACAATGCGGCCGATGATCTCCGCAGCGAACTGCGCTCGGATTCCCTCGAGGTATTTGCATGTATTCAGTCGTTTCTAAAAAAGATTCAGTAAAATGAAGATTTCTAATTATATTTCAGTGGCTGCCAAGGGATTTCTCATGGGAGCAGCTAACGTTATACCCGGAGTTTCCGGCGGAACCATGGCAGTGCTGACAGGCATATTTCACAAGATAATCGCCTGTCTTTCATGCCTGGGAGACGTTTCAACATACAAACTTCTGTTCACCGGGAAGTTCCGCGAATTCTGGAAGAAGATTGACGGAGGTTTCCTCATTGCACTTGCTGTCGGCATCCTGGTAAGCATTTTCACGCTTGCCAAGGTGCTGGGCTACACGATGAGCGCCTTTCCTGTCGAGACCTGGGCCTTCTTTTTCGGGCTTATTGTGGCATCGGCTGCAGTGCTGCTCTTCGACATCAAGGGCTGGAAGGTGATGGATGTGGTGCTGTGCGCCGTGGGAATTGCCCTGGGAGTCGGAGTGTGCATGCTCTCCCCTACCCAGACCCCTGACAGTCTCTGGTTTATCGCAATCTGCGGTGCCATCGGTGTTTGTTCCATGATTCTCCCCGGGATATCGGGAAGTTTCATGCTTCTGGTTCTTGGGAAGTACCACTACATCATGATCGAGGCGGTGAACAACCTCAATCTTGTGGTCCTGGGAACATTCGCCGTTGGTGGCGTAATCGGAATCATTGCCTTTGCAAAACTCCTGAACTGGGTGCTTTCAAAATGGGAAAGAGGCACGATGCTCATCCTCACCGGATTCATCATCGGCTCCCTGGTTAAAATCTGGCCTTGGAGCAACATGTATGACATCGCAGTTTCACAAGGTCTTGCCCCGGCCCTCGAGAAAGGTCAGCTTGCACCAGTCCTCGACCCGTCCGTCTTCTCCGCCATCGACCTCCACATCGGAGGCGCAGTCATCTTCGCCCTCGCCGGCCTTGCCTGCGTAGCCCTGATCGAATACTTCAGCCGCAAATCGAAATAATTCATCATTTCCCTTGTTCATCAAAGAATTATTTCTATCTTTGCACTCCAATTCAAAAAGGTCTGGTTCGGTAGCTCAGCTGGATAGAGCAACAGCCTTCTAAGCTGTGGGTCTTGGGTTCGAATCCCAACCGAATCACGAAAAGAGACTGACTAAAAAGTCACCATATTGTCATTTCGACCAAGCGAAGCGCGTGGAGAAATCTATATAAAGTATTGATATTCAATAGATATCTCGACTCCGCACTCTGTGCTTCGCTTGATATGACAGACTTTTTAGTCAGCCTCTTTTTTATAATTTGTCCGATACGGGATTCATAAATCGCTCCGGGAACGGGTTGAAACAGTATCAGCTGAAGCTGTAAACTTCCCGTTTTATGTCAAGAAAGAAAAGGAAACCGAAATCTATATTGATGTCCTTTCCGGGGAAATGCGCTGTCAAGCCAGAAGGGCGCTGATGTCATGGATGTATTCTCCTGCATTGCTCTCGCGTTTCCGCTGCAGGAACATGGCCATATAGATGGGCTAGTAAACGACTTTTCCATCGATGCGAACATTGTCGTTGCAAAGGACAATTGCCTCAGGGATAT
>JBJFDD010000149.1:0-2178 GCA_051889815.1 Candidatus Cryptobacteroides sp.
GGAATCCCGGTCGAAAAAATTGAACCCTATGGTCATTACATGGCCAAACTCCCTGAAAATCTGAAAGATGCAGGAAAGGCATCGGGTCACAAGCTCATCCTCGTAACGGCAATAACAGCCACCAAAGCCGGCATCGGCAAGACCACGGTCTCGGTGGGGCTGGCACTGGGGCTCAACAAAATCGGCAGGAGGGCCATAGTCGCCCTGAGGGAACCGTCCCTCGGCCCATGCTTCGGAATGAAAGGAGGAGCGGCAGGCGGCGGATATGCCCAGGTACTCCCGATGGAAAAGATAAACCTGCATTTCACCGGTGATTTCCATGCAATTACATCAGCGCACAATATGATTGCAGCCCTGCTGGACAACTATCTTTACCAACACCAGAGCGAGGGATTCTGCCTCAGGGAAGTACTCTGGAAAAGGGTGCTCGACGTCAACGACAGGTCACTGCGCAACATAGTCACCGGCCTGGGGCCACGCACCAACGGCCTCACCCAGGAATCCGGCTTCGACATCACCCCGGCTTCCGAAATCATGGCCATTCTCTGCCTTTCGGAAAATCTTGACGACATGCGCCGCCGCATCGGCAACATTGTCCTGGGCTACCGCTTCGACGATACCCCATTCACTGTCAATGACATGGGAGTCACAGGAGCCATCCTCTGCCTGCTGATGGATGCAATAAAACCGAACCTTGTACAGACCACGGAAGGCACTCCGGCAATCATCCACGGAGGCCCGTTCGCCAATATCGCACACGGCTGCAACTCGATAATTGCGACTAAAACAGCGATGACATTCGGGGACTACACCATCACTGAGGCCGGTTTCGGAGCAGACCTCGGAGCAGAGAAATTCTACAATATCAAATGCCGCAAAAGCGGCCTGAAACCCGACCTGACCGTTCTCGTAGCCACGCTCAACGGACTGAAGATGCACGGAGGCACCGACCTTGACAGAATCAAGGAACCCGATGCCGAAGGATTGAAAAGAGGATTTGCCAACCTGGACAGGCACATTGAGAACATCAGGAGTTTCGGTCAGAGCATAGTGGTCTGCATCAACAGATACTCGACTGATACTCAGGAGGAAATAGAACTTCTTGAAGACCATTGCAGGGCGCTTGGGGTACCTTTTGCAATCAACGACGCATTCACCATGGGAGGCGAGGGAGCCGTCGATCTTGCAAAGCTGGTTGTGGAGACGATTGAGAACAATCCTTCCGCTCCGCTGAAATTCACCTACGAAGACCACCTGAGCGTAAAGGAGAAAATACGCGCCGTTGCAACCGGAATATACAGGGCCTCAAGCGTCTCATTCTCAAGCACCGCCTCAAGAAAGATAGCCTCTGCCGAGAAAAGCGGTTTCGGACACTTCCCTGTCTGCATTGCAAAAACCCAGTATTCATTCTCGCAGAACCAGAAAGCCTACGGAGCCCCTGAAGGTTTCGAATTTGAAATCAAGGACATAGTAATCAACGCCGGAGCCGAGATGATTGTCGCCATTGCCGGAGACATCATCAGGATGCCGGGCCTGCCTTCAAGCCCTCAGGCTCTCAGAATCGACGTTATTGACGGAAACATAGAGGGACTGAGCTGATGGGAAGACTTTACGACAACCACAATCACAGCCAGTTCTCTTTCGACGGAAAGCGGACATCGGTGCGCGAGGCAGCTCTTCAGGCCAGGGCCAAAGGGCTTGGCGGACTGTGTTTTACCGACCACTGCGACTTTTTCGTGCCCGGAGTCAAGGCGGAAAAAGAAAACCTGCTGCGCGAGGTCTTTGACGTTGCCCCTCAGCAAGCAGAAATCAGGGCGGCAAGGGAGGACATCAGCGGTACCGGAATTTTCATGGGAGCCGAGATAGGGCTGTACAAGGACTGCCATCAGCAGATACGCAAATTCCTGTCGGACAACAAGTTCGACCAGATTATCGCATCTGTACACTATATCGACGGGATAGACCCGTTTTATGGAGGATATTACCAGGGCAAGGACTGGAAAGAGGCTTATGGGCACTACCTCGAAACCCTGTACAACGAAATGGTATGGCTCGGGGACTTCGACGTCATGGGTCATTATGACTATGTTGCACGCTATGCCCCATATCCCCAGACAAGCATACTGTACAAAGATTTCAGCGACATCCTCGACCAGATGATGAAATACCTCATCAGCG
>JBJFDD010000150.1:0-2168 GCA_051889815.1 Candidatus Cryptobacteroides sp.
GAAACCCAGGCAAAGGGAATTGTCACAAACTATGGTTTCAATCTGGGACTGAAGCTTTCCCGCAAGCATTTTCTCGGGATTGAATTCGAGGGGGAAAACCTAAGCCGGAATGAAAGCGGAAGCCTCAAAGAGCAGTTTCTGACATCAGGGAAGGACCCTGTCAGGACAAACTGGACAATCAGCAATCCGCTGGTAAGCGAGAATATGTTCGCCGTCGGAGCAGACTACAGATTTTCATACAGCCCTAAGGGAAACCTGCAGCTCAGATACAATTTCAAGCATCAGGACGAAGCAGAAGAAAAGCTTCTGGAAGCCATTGAGATTCAAGGATTTGAAGATTTTTCCAGGAGCCAGGTAAATGCTGATGCCAAGATAGACCACCACAATCTTGTACTTGCCCTGAACCACAGCTTTGCCAAGTTTGACCTCGGTTTTGCAGCCCGCTACGAAAACCGTCTTATCAGAAGCAACGACGTGCAGAAGCTGGACGGGAAAACAACTCTTGAAGATCATTTCCGTCACAGCTACCAGACCGGAGCCGTCAGGGCATCAGCCAATTACCTTCCGGTAAAGAGCCTGAAACTTTTTGCAGAATTCGAATATGCCTACACTGACATGCAGGGCAGAAGCCTGAATGATTTCCTGCCGAAAGTGGCAGTCGAATGGAGGCCTCTGAAAATTTTCCTGTTTGCTCTGCGCTATGACAGGCTGCTTGTCAGGCCGGATTTCAAATTCCTGAATCCGGCAGAAATCCGTGAACCTTTTGCCCTGCGTCAGGGAAATGAAAATATAGTCGGAATCCATATCAACAAGGCTTCCTTCATTTTTGACTGCAAGCTCCCGGTCGTGGCCTTGCATCTTGACTGCGGCTACTCATACTCCGACGACGGTTTCAACGGAATATGGATGGAAAAAGGCAATCTAAGGATGTACCAGTGGGGCAATGAGGGCATAAGACATGCATGGAACATAAGCCCCTCCATAAAAGTCAATCCGGCAAAGGCAACCGAGATAAATGCGCATGCAACCTTACTTTGGGACAACCGCGTTGCCAAATCAATCAACATGTCACACGGCAACTGGGGCTACAGCGCCCATCTGGACCTGAAGCAGGGTCTCCCGGCAAGATTCGGCATAAAAATCTTCGGCGACTACAGTTTCGGAAACACGCTTGACCTGTACAGGCGCGCAGGAACGGCATTCAATGTCGGAGGCAGCCTGGAGCGGGACTTCGGGAAGAGCCTGAACTGCGCCATTGAAGGCCGGTTCATCCGCTTCGGGGAAGAATTCATTGTCCAGGGGGCATACACCGGCCTTGGATGGTTCCGTCCGGAGCACCGTTTCAGCGTCGGCCTCAAACTCCGTTACAAATTCTGAAAATGGAACAGACTGTTCATAAATGGAAATTCAGGGAGGGATTCCTTATCGGAGGATGTCTCCTTGCAACCGGGCTGGCCCTGCAGTACATTCTGGGGCCGGTTGACTGGAGATGGTTCGCCGCCCCGGTGAACAAGATTGTGCTGGCCCTGCTTATCGGGCTGATTGTCGTGGCCTTCCTTCTTCGGAAGAAGGTGCAGGCCTTCGAATGGATGATGCATTCGTATGCGGCCGTGACGTCCCTGGCCTGTGCCCTTGTTCTGACACTGGTGATGGGACTTACCACCCAGAAGCCTTCCGGAGGGCTTGTGTGGCTGTCACAGATGATCCGCTTCTGGCCTTTCGTGCTTGTCTGGACGTGGGTGCTGATTGTGGACGGCCTTGCCGCACTTAACCATCTACTCCGTCTGAAACCGTCGGAGATTCCATTCATCCTGAACCATCTCGGAGTGTTCGTGGTCATCGTGGCGGCAACCCTCGGAAGCGCCGATATGCAGCAGCTGCAAATGCAGGTCCATTATGGGAAGCCCGAGAACAGGGCGGTTTCGGAATATGGCGAGGTGGTGAGTCCGGGCTTTGCAATCGAGCTGCATGAATTCACGGCCGAATATTATCCGGACAATACTCCGAAACTGTTTGCATCCGAAATTACCATCCACACCCGGGACGACAGACACCTCAGGGGAACCGTTCTGGTAAACAAGCCGATGAAAGTGGACGGATGGAAGATATACCAGGCAGGCTATGACCAGACAAAGGGCAGCGAAAGTTCCTACAGCATATTCATGCTA
>JBJFDD010000151.1:0-27948 GCA_051889815.1 Candidatus Cryptobacteroides sp.
TCATCGAGAGTGAAGGAATTCATCAGGTAAGTGATGTTGTTCTCCATCACCTTCCTGAAAAGGCCCTGACCCAGGGAGACTCCCGACAGGGGAGTCGTGACCTTGTCGGGCACCGGATGCCAGTCCTCGGGCAGAATCACGTTCTGCGGGTTGTCGGTCACGACATATTCACCCATCGGACGCTCGGGACGCGTGAGAGCCTGCGGATTGTTGCCTGGAGCAGGATTGGACTCCGTGACACGGCAGCCGACTGCGATGTCCTCCCGTTTTGAGAGAACCATTATTTTCTGTAGAGCCAGCCTCGAGTCGCGGAGCCGGATGGCGGTAAGACGTATGTAACGGGCGCTCGCGCGCTTGGTTATCGTAAGAGTCTCATTCTCGGCATTGCTGTAGCCATCCAGCCTGACACAATAGTCTGCGTACATTGCAGGTGCAGCGAAAGTGGAGTCGTTGCTGACCTCAATCCTGAAATGGGTCGGGAAACCGAAAGAGATGTGGCTGCCTTCCATGTTGTCCGGTAGCAGTTTGACAGCATCGAAGGTCCGTTCACAGCCCAGGTCGATCTGCACCCAGCGCACCTGATTGTTGTCGGGAGCCATCGACTGGTAATGGGCGAAATAGATGCGCGCGGCGCGCTCCACCCCTAGCCGTGCAGCTTCGACTTCGGCATCATTGTCATACTTGAACTGGGCCTTGGCCTCTGTCGCCAGAAGCGCTGCTGCAGCCACGAGTACAAAAATCCGGATTTTCTTCATCTTGATGTTTGAATACTAGTTATTGTTTCTGTTACAATTCTCTCCCTGCCCTCCCTTGAGGTACTTGAGCCAGAACTCCCTGTTGGCTGCCTGGAAATGCTCGCCCTGATAGCCCCGGTAGCCGTGCATCCCGTCCGGGTAGATCATCAGCTCGAACTTGCATCCGGCCTTGTGGAGGGCATCTGCCAGCATCAGGGTGTTCTGGAAGTGGACATTGTCATCACCCGTTCCGTGGGTCAGTTTCAGCATCACGGAGCCGTCATCCTCTCCGTACTTGACAGGATAGTTGACGGCGTGGGAAACCGCCCTGGTGCGCGCATACCCTTCCGGGTTGTTGGCCGGAGTGTCCATGAAACGCTCGGTGTAATGGGTGTCGTAGAGGCTCCAGTCATAGACACCGCCTCCGGCAATTCCATAATGGAAGGCTTCCGGATGGTCCATGACCAGAATGGCTGTCATCGTGCCTCCGAATGAGAATCCCTCGACACCGATCTTGTCACCCTGCACGTAAGGCAGTCCCTGAAGATACTCGGCCCACTCCACGAAATCCTGAACCTCAACCTCGGACAGACGGCCGTAGATCATATCCAGGCCCTCCCGGCCGTTATGTCCGGAAGCCCTGCAGTCTGCTACAATCTCGATGATTCCGTTCCGGGCGTACCAGTCGTAACGGCGGCTGCCCGCCCAGGCGTCCCTGACCTGTGGAGTGTCCGGTCCCCCGTAGATGTCCATGTGCACAGGATATTTCCGGGCCGGATCGAATCCTTCCGGATAGCAGATGAGGGCAGGCAGGGTGAAACCGTCATGCGTGGTCATCGTTATGACCTCCGGAAGATTCATGGACTGCGTTTCAAGTCCTTCGGCGGAATCAGCCAGCAAGAATGATTGCGAAGGCTTCGAGACATTGAATATCCAGAGCTGGTCCGGGACATTGCAGCGGCTGATAGAAGCTGCGGCATATTTGCGCGAAGGAGAAAGTTTGACTCTCGAGACATGGAAAAGAGGTGTCGAGACTGGCTTGATCTCACCTTTGCAGGCCCTGTAGAGGCCGGAACTGACTCTGGAATCCCTCTCGGCAATGAACAGCACCGAAGCATCTCTGCCGTCAGAGTTGCGTTTCATCCCCTTCTCGTCCACATCCACAAGGGACATTCTCCAATTCTGCCCGTCAGTCAGCCGCGTGAAGACAGACCCGTCGTAGGACAGGTAGTAGATCTGCTGCCAGGAAGTCTCGAAAGACCTTACCATGTAGAGTCCGTTCTTGCCGAAGATCATTCCGTCTATCCAGTCGAGCCAGGTGGCATATTCTTCGTGATAGATGCATTTCTTGCTGCCGTCTTCGGAAGAAACGGCATAAAGGTCGAGCTTGTTCTGCGTCCGGGGCTCCCTCTGGACAAAAAAGGTCTTGCTGTCCGCGCCCCAGAAAGGCGTCCCGAAATACTGGTCCTCCGCCTCATCGAAATCTGCCCAGGTGACAGAGCCGGTTTCAATGTCGGCTATTCCGATACGGACCTTCGGGTTGTTGTCACCGCATTTCGGGTAGCGTGTCATCCTGACCGAACCGCCTGTCGGGGAAACACCCTCAAGAGGGACGGCGGCCCCGGCCTTCTGGGTGTAGGAAAGCCCCATATCGCTGCGGTCATAGTCCTCCGGATAGGATGAATATATCGGGAAGACCGGCACTTCGGAATTGTCGAACCGGTAGAAGCCTATCCTGCGGGAGTCCGGAGACCACCAGAAAGCGCGGTAACGCGAAGGACGTCCGAAGATTTCTTCATAATAGACCCATGAAGCATAGCCGTTCAGGATCGTGGCGGAGCCGTCGGAAGTGAGCCTGGTTTCCTTCCCGGTAGATACTTCGGCCACCCACAGGTCGTTCCCCCTGGTGAATGCAATCATGCGTCCGTCCGGAGATAGTGTCGGATTGGAGGAATCCTCTGGAAAGAAGGGCAGTTCTTCCACGACCTCCGGGAAGCAGCATTCAGGGACCCGGTTCCTTGTGCGGGCATTGACCACATAGTCTTCAGGGGAATTGAAACTTGCATCAAACGATACCGCGAGTTCATCCTCGCCCACCCATTTCCAGGCGGCAGGGAACTTTGGTCCGGCCTGAGCCGCAGCGCAGACCGACAATGCGAGGCAGATTGCTGTCATACAATTCTTCATATTCATTGCATATCATTATATTCATTGTATTGCTTCGGGCGGCAGGGAATTTTCAGGAGATGAAGCACTCGTCCCGGAAATTGACGAGCCAGAGTTTTTCCACCGCCCTGGTAATTGCCGTGTAGAGCCATTTCAAATCATCAACCGTCAGTTCGTCCTGCCAGAAGGGGTTGTCGACGAAGACGCTCGCCCACTGTCCTCCCTGGCTCTTGTGGCAGGTGATTGCATTGGCATATTTCAGCTGGAGGGCGTTGTAGAATGGATCCTCCCGCACTGCTTCGTAGCGTTTCTTCTTTGACTTGATGTCCGAATAGTCGGCGTCCACTCCCTGGTAGAGAGCATTCTGCTGCTCATAGGACAGAGAAGCAGATTCGGATTCAAGGGTATCCAGACAGACCTTCGCGACGAATTCGGCATCGTCATAGTCAGGGAAAGAAAGGCGGGCATCCGCGAAATTCAGACCGTAACGCTCTTCAAAATTGCGGATGGAAACGAGCTTTGCGATGTCACCGTTGGCGATGTAGTCCATCCCGGGAACATCCTTTACGAACTGGTAGCAGTTTTTCACTATCATCAGCTTCTCCCCTCTCACCAGGCGGTCCTCGTCGAAAAAGACCTGGTTGCGGATGCCGGAATTGTAGCGGTTGGCCCTCTTGTTGGACCGGCACAGGACAATGGTATCATCCTTTGAATAGTCGGAATAGTAGGACTGGTTCAAGGAATCGACCAGCTCTCCTCCGCTGATGCGTACGACATCGCTGAAACCCTCGGTCCTGAGGCCGAGCATGTCGGGGGTGAACAGTTCCTGGCCATAAGGGTCGGACGCAATGAGTTCGCGCAGGCGGGTGGCATTCCAGAGTATTCCTGACTCAAGGTGCTGGCGGACAACTTCGGAAAGGGTGCACCGCAGGACACCGCCGAAGGATGACATATATTCATCATCAAGAGCCGGTGAGGCTTCCATCCCTACAGGCGGGAGCTGGGCGGAGTCTCCGATGAGGATAAGCCTGCAGTCATGACCGTTGCGCACGAAGGTGACAAGGTCGCGCAGAAGGTCCCCCGTACCGAAACTCGCGCTACCCTGCCCCCGGGAATCGTCAATTCCTATAAGCGATGCCTCATCGACGATGAACAGCTTGTGGCTCATCTTGTTGGGAATCATGCTGAACTGGCCGAACCCGTCGTCGCCGACCGATTTCTGGCGGTAGATGCTCTTGTGGATTGTCTTCGCGGGTTTACCTGAATATATCGACAGCACCTTGGCGGCCCTGCCGGTGGGAGCCATCAGGAAGCAGATTTCCTCCTTCTCCTGCGGTTTGTCAGGATTCGGGACTGGACGGAGATCGTCCAGGGCATTGATGAGGGCGGAAATAGCCGCAGTCTTTCCTGTACCGGCATAGCCGTTCACGACAAGTATGTCAGCATCGTCTCCCTCGATGAAGGAAGACAGGACGCGGAACAGACCGTCCTGGTCGGAGGTCGGAGCGTAGGGGAAATGCTCCCTGAACAGATTGTAGAAAAACCTTTCTCTTTTCATCGGGCCCGCTTTTGTCATTTGAGTCTGCGCCCCATAATCATCATCAGGACGGCAAGAACGGGATAGATTTCGACCCTGCCGAGGAACATGTCTAGCGTGTACAGGATCTTCGCCGCTGCGGGTTCGCCGGCATAGTTGCCGTATGTGCCGAGGTCAAAGATGGAAGCGCCGATGTTGGAAATCGAGGACAGGGTGCCGTAAAGGGCATGGGTACCGTTGCCGCTTATCATCATCACCCCAACGACCGAGAACAGGAACACGAACAGATACATCGAGATGAACATTATGTGCGGCATCAGGTCGTCCCGCTTGATTATCCTGCCGTTGACCCGGACTTCGTTGACGGAAGTCGGATGGAGGACATTCTTCATGTGGTTGACAATCGACTTCAGGAGAAGCACGAAACGGTCTATCTTGATGCCGCCGCAAGTCGACCCCGCCATTCCGCAGATCAGTCCCACGAACATCAGCACCATTGACGGCAGCATCGGCCAGACCCCGTTGTCGGCTATTCCGAATCCGGTCGTGGTAGCGAAACTGACCACATGGAAAGAAGCCGACAGAAGGCTCCTTCCCCAGGACTCCTCAATGCCGTTGACCTTGAGGGAGACAGTGGCTACCAGGCTCGCGACGGCGAGCATGATGATGAAGCACCTGAATATCTCGTTCTTCAGCGGCTTGACCGAACGCATCACGAAGCACATGAAAACTATTCCGAAATGCACCGAAGCGCAGATCATGAAGAACATCGTTATCAGGTCGATTGCAACCGAATCGAAGGCTCCGATGGAAAGGTTCCTGGTACTGAAGCCACCGGTCGAGACGACGCTCATCGCATGGTTGATTGCATCGAACGGGCTCATCCCGGCAAGCATGTAACAGATGAATGCGGCCAAGGCGATGCCGATATAGACCCAGGCGAAGATGTTGACAGTCTTGTTCGTCCTGGACCGGTACTCGTACTTGGACAGGGAGGAGAGTTCCAGATTGGTCAGGCGGAGTTTCATCTGGGTGGAATTCGGGATGACCAGAAGAAGGAAGACAACGACTCCCAGGCCGCCTATGAAATGGGTTGACGAACGCCAGAAAAGGAGGCTGTCAGGCAGGGACTCCACATCTTCCAGGATGGTTGCCCCGGTGGTGGTATAGCCGGAAACGCTTTCGAACCAGGCGTTAACAATGGTGAAAGGACCGCCCCAGAGGGCATAAGGGAGCATTCCGAAAAGAAAAGAGAGAATCCAGGACAGGACGATGATCATGTACCCTTCCTTCAAGGATATCTCGGAATGTTTCCTTACGAATATGAAAGGGAAGACACCGACCACGAAAGTGATGATGAAACTGATGGTCAGGGCAGCAAGGGCACTGTCATTGCCCCTCGAAATCGAGACGAGCATGGACAGGAACATGAACAGCGCACTGACGAGCAATGCGTAGCCGACATTCCTGGATATCACCTGGATCTTCATATTCAGTCGGCTTTTAGCTTTGCCTTCAGGTCGGAAACCCTCTTGCGCAGCTGTTTGTTCTCGACCGTCAGCTGGAGGATCCCTTCATTGAGCTCGGCCAGCTCGTCGTCCCCCTCGAAGGTGTAGTTGTACTTCCGGTCATAGGCCCTGTAGTCATTCAGGCCTTGCAGCATCCTGTAGATAGGATTGACATAGTAGGCAAGGATGAAGAACAGGAGCATCAGCACCAGCAGCAGCCCCACTCCTACAGCAACCGCTCCCGGTATGATGCTCCGGTAGAATCCCCTCTCGAAAGTGGCGGAATTCTTTTTCAGGTCATCATAGACGGCTGCTGTCAGCACGTCGATGTAGGAATTCAGCCTGCGGAACTGAGGCTGGAGCCTCTCGAAGTACCAGGTGCGGGTGTCGATGAAATCGGAGCTGAGCACATCATTGAGTTCGAGCGAAGTGAGCATGAATGCTGAATATGCGTACACTACAGAATCGGTCAGGGGCTGCATCTTCACATCGATGAGCGACTGCTTCAGGGAATCGCACTGGCTCATGAATTCCTCCTGGCGGAAATCAGGAAGGGTTCCGCTGATGTCATCCCCGATGACAGCCAGCAGGTCGTGGTTGTACTGGGCGCTGAGTTCAGAAAGCTTCTGCGCCGAATTTATGCTCCGGACATTGTCGGCAATCAGGTCGGAGACATAATTGCTCATCCGGCTGTATTCCATTACCGAGATGATGCTGGACACCAGCAGGGTTATGGCTATCGCACTGAGGCTCAATGTCAGTTTGGCCTTCATCGACAACTTGCGCTCGCGTATCATCTCCTTGATCTTCCTTGTCATTTCCTAAGGGTTTGTGTAAGGGAAACAAATATACGGAAAAAATGGTATCTTTGTCAAAAGAGGTATCAAGCAAAAGTACAAACAATGGATTATCCTGTCATTCTCGCAATCCTGTCGACTGTTTCAGCCGCAGCTCTCATCGCGCTTGCCGCAACAATCCTCAGGTCCACATCACGGACGAAGAAACTTGAAGAGAAGGCCGCTGATGAAAACAGACGCCATCAGGAGGAAGTCGAACTCCTGAGGGGGGACCTGATGAAGCTCAGCAACGAGAAGACTGCCCTTGAAAGCACCCTGAAGGCCAGGGATGAATATTCCGAGACCCAGAAGGAGCAGCACGAAAAGGAACTTCAGAACATGAAGGATGCCTTCAAGGCCCTTTCCGCCGAGAACAGCAGCGATTTCCACAAGAAGAGCACGGAATCCATCGAGGAACTTCTCAAGCCCATCCGTGAGAAGTTCACGGAGTTCGACAGGACAGTCAGGGAATCCCAGAAAGAAAACGCAGCAAGGAGCGAGGCGCTCAAGGTGAGCATCGAGGGGGTGATGAAGCAGTCCCAGGCAATCGGAAACGAGGCAAAGAACCTTGCCAACGCCCTGACCGGCTACTCCAAGGTGCAAGGAGACTTCGGTGAGATGCTCCTTACTGATGTCCTGAAGAACGCCGGCCTGACGGAAGGAATCCATTTCAAGACCCAGGGGGTGATCACGGACAGGGACGGCCACGAAATCAAGAGCGAAGAAGGGAAAACCATGATTCCGGACGTGATTGTCTATTACCCGGACGATACCATGGTGGTCATCGATTCGAAAGTAAGTCTCAAGGCCTACCAGAAGTATTTCAATTCAGAATCCGTCGAAGAGAGGGTACGCTTTGCCAAAGAGCACGCCGACAGTGTCAGGAATCATGTCAATGAGCTCAAACTCAAGGACTATGCATCATATATCCCCGATGACAAGAAGAAGGTCGTCTACAACATTATGTTCATCCCGATTGAGGGAGCCTTCACTCTCATGCTTGAGGAAGATCCGCAGCTCTGGCAGGCGGCAAAGGATAACAATGTCCTGATTGTCAGCCAGATGACCCTTGTCATAGTGCTCAACATGATCCAGATGGCATGGAAGCAGGCAGACCAGGAGGAGAACATCGCTGCCGTCTATCGGACTGCCGAGGAGCTGATGAGCCAGCTGAACGGGTGGATGAGCAGTTTCGAGAGTGTAGGAGACTATCTCGCAAAGGCTTCGGAGGCATATTCAAGCAGCAGGAAGAAACTCTGCGAATCCAACCAGAGCGTCATCAAGAAGATCAAGAAACTGGAGAACCTCGGACTTTCCCCGAAACGGTCCAGGGCCAAGGTCAAGGCTGGGGCGCGCAAGAGCGGAGCGGAATCGATAATCCCCCAGTCATTCCTGACCGGGGGACCTGAAGCAGAGGATGCTGACGAGGAAGATTAGTATTCCTTGATCATCACATTCCTGTAGCTGACATGGTCGCCGTGCTCCTGGAGCAGGATGTGACCTAGGGCATGATTGCCGAAGTTTTCCCAGTTACGATATTTGCTGTAGGCGACCAGGGCATTGAACATCTGCGTGTTGCGCTCATATTCTACAACCTTGGTTCCATTGAGCCAATGCTCGACGTGGTTGCCGCGGACTTTAACCCAGGCGGTGTTCCAGCCGTACTTGTCCAGCGGAACGGAAGCCTTGTCGGCAGGAATCAGGTCATAGAGCGAGGCGAGGGTACGGTTCCCTTTGACTCCGAGCTTGGCATCAGGATGAAGATCATCGTCCAGGATCTGGAACTCACATCCGATGGCCGAAGCATCCACTACAGGATAAAGGTCCGGACGGACGAAGTACTTGATACCGCTGTTGGCACCCGGGGTCAGCATGAAATCCACTGAGAGCCAGAAATCTCCGTACTGTTTGACGGTGACGATGTCACCGCCCCCGACAGACTCTCCACCACCATCGGCACAGACCTGAAGGGTACCGTCAATGATTGTCCAGCCTTTTTCCGGGAAATTCTCTCCCCTGGCACTTTTCCACCCATTGGAGGTCTTTCCGTCAAACAGGAGGACCCAACCGTCGGCGGCCATCTTTTCAGAAAGCACATTCGGCTCCGGGCAAGGCTCGAATAACTCTTCTTCCTGCTGCGCGGCCCCGGTGCAGCCCAGCACAAGAGGGACGCAGATGATTGCCGACAGGACAGCAACAGTAATTCTTTGCATATTCATTCCTTTACACTCTGAAGTTTATAGAACGTAATATTCCTCCCAACCCTTGCGAGGAGGCATGCCTGTCAGAAGGGCGTTCGCAAATGGATTGTCGATGATTTCCTTGCTTGCGCGATCGAACCTGAAGGTGGTGTTGAGGCGCTGGGCAATGACACCGAGATTCATCACCTGGCACATCACTGCAGCCTTCTCGAACGGGGAATGTGCCTTTTCCTCTCCTAGGATGGCGTTAAAGAAATTGATGTAGTGGTTGTAGTGGTAGTCCTCCGGCACCCCAGGGAGCTTGCCTGCTGCTTCCATCTCACGATGTACCTCCTCAGGAATGATCTGGAGGGTGGACGAATGCGAACCTCCCTTGAAGACCAGGTCATCTGAATATATCACCTTCCCCGGGTTGAGCTGGGTCGGAACGTAAGCCTGTCCGTTGACGGTAGGAACGTCTGAGGCTTCGCTCTTTCCATAGAATACCGGGAGTTCCGGGAAGTTGTTCACTCCATCGTACCAGTCCATTTCGCAGGCAGGCATGGAGCCCCTGCGCGGGAACTTGAAGCGGATGGTGGAAGCCATCGGGAAGAAATAGTCATTGTGGCCGTCGGCCCGTGCCATTCCGACCTCGGTTGGAAGGCCCAGGTCGAGGAACTCGTGGCAGGTGTCGAACAGGTGGGCTCCCCAGTCGCCGAGAGCACCCATTCCGAAATCGTACCAGCAGCGCCAGTTGCCCTCGTCGAATTTCTTGCTGTAGTCATGGTAGGCAGCCTGCATCAGCCAGACATCCCAATCCATGGTAGAAGGCATCGGGTCGGCATCCGGGAATTTCGAGATATTGACATCGTAGCCATGCCAGCGCCTTGCGCCGTTCATGTGGACATCAATCTTGTGGACATTCCGGATGATTCCGGCATCGACCCAGGCCTTGAACTGGAAATAGTTCTTGCCAGAATGGCCCTGATTGCCCATCTGGGTCACAACCTCAGGATGGGCCAAGGCAGCATCGATAAGAAGCTGGTTCTCATGGAAGGTCCTTGTCAGAGGCTTTTCACAGTAGACATGCTTGCCTTCCCTGATGGCGCGCATCGCAATCGGGAAATGGGAGAAATCCGGAGTGGAGACAAGGACTGCCTCTATCTGGGAGCCCATCTCGTCGAACATCTTGCGGAAGTCCTTGAACTGCCTTGCATCAGGGAACATTCCCATCACCTCCCTGGTGTGGTCTGCTCCCATGCTGACATCGCAGATGGCAACGACATTGGCCATGCCGGTCTTTGCGACCTCCTTGGCGTTCTCATTGCCACGGTGACCTATTCCGACAAGGGCCAGATTGATTTTTCGGTTGGCGCCCTTGCTTTCCTTGCGGATTTTGGCAGAAGCGTCGAAAGCGCCGAACGGATCCACAGCAATCGCAGCTGCTGAAAGGCCCGCCGTCTTGAGAAAATCTCTTCTGTTGATCATAATCATTAAAGTTAGTTTACGGCAAATTTACAAAAAAAGAAATATCTGTCGTGCACGTGCACAGAAATTCTGGATACTTTTTGAATATTTCTTATCTTTGCCCCGGGAAAACTCAGAATCACCGGGAAAAATCCAAAAAAAGAAATCATGAACGAACTGTTCGACATCAAAGGGAAAGTTGCCGTCATGACAGGCTCCACAGGGGTACTCGGCAAAGGGATAGCCACATACCTTGCTTCACAGGGCTGCACTATGCTCCTGCTCTGCCGCGAACAGTCGGCCAGCAAAGCCGACATGATAGTGAACGCAATCAGGGCGGAAGGAGGGAAAGCGGCACGCTACGTTGCGGACGCCCTTGACAAGCCCGCGCTGGAGGCGGCCTGTGAAAGCATATTGAATGAATATGGCAGGATAGACATCCTCCTCAACGCAGCCGGAGGCAACATGGGCAAAGCCAACGTCGCTCCCGACCAGACAATTTTCGACATGGACATCGACGCGATGAGGGCCGTGGTGGACCTCAATATATTCGGGACACTGATTCCCACAATGGTGTTCGCAAAAGGCATGGTCGGGCAAGGAGGCAGCATCGTGAACTTCTGCTCCGAGTCCACCTTCAGGCCACTGACAAGGGTGGCCGGCTACGGCATCGCAAAAGCCGGAGTGGGCAGCTGGACAAAATGGCTCGCTGCCGAAATGGCAACCAAATTCGGGGAAAAAGTCCGTGTCAACGGAATTGCACCGGGATTCATCCTGACCAACCAGAACCGTACCCTGCTGACAAATCCGGACGGAAGCCTGACCGACAGGTCAGAAAAGATCATTGCCCACACTCCAATCGGCCGTTTCGTCCAACCGGAGGAGCTGCTGGGCACCATCCACTATCTTGTCAGCGATGCCTCCAGGGCCGTTACAGGCACAATCAGCGTGGTTGACGGAGGTTTCGAATCATTCACAATCTGAGCAAGAAAGATGATCCACAGGACAAGACTTGCAATGAGATGGTACGGTCCCCGGGACCCCGTCTCACTTCCGGACATCCTCCAGTCTGGAGCATCCGAGGTCGTCACGGCCCTCCACCACATCCCCAACGGGGAAATCTGGAGCATCGGGGAAATCCGCCGGAGGCAGGAAGAAGTGCGGGCGGCCGGACTCGAGTGGACGGTCGTCGAGAGCGTGCCCGTCCACGAACACATCAAGACCCGCCAGGGGGACTGCGAGCGCTACATCTCCAACTACATAGAAACTGTCAGGAACCTCGCAGCCTGCGGAATCCACACCATAACCTACAACTTCATGCCGGTGCTGGACTGGACCAGGACGGACCTTGAATATCCGATGCCGGACGGGAGCCAGGCACTTCGCCTTGAAAGAGCCGCCCTGGCCGCCTTCGACATATTCATACTCCAAAGGCCGGGGGCTGGCGAGGAATATTCCCGGGAGGAAGTTCGAAAGGCGGAGGAGTGCTTCCGGGCGATGGACGAAGGGCAGAAGGAAAAACTCACCCGCAACATCATCGCCGGACTTCCGGGAAGCGAAGAAAGTTTCACCCTTACGCAGTTCCAGGCCGAACTGGACCACTACAAGTACATCGGTGAGGAAGAGCTGAGGGCCAACCTGGTCCATTTCCTGAAACAGGTCTGCCCGGTCTGCGATGAGGTAGGAAGCAGGATGGTCATCCACCCGGACGATCCGCCATATTCCCTGTTCGGACTGCCGAGAATAATGTCCACCGCAGAGGATTTCCGTGCCCTGGTGCGTGCAGTCCCGAACCGCTCCAACGGGCTGAATCTCTGTACCGGAAGCCTCGGGGTAAGGCCGGACAACGACCTGCCCTCGATGCTGGAGGAATTTGCGGAGCGCATCGATTTCATCCACATCAGGAGCACGAAACGGGACGGGGAAGGCAACTTCTTCGAGGCCAACCTTCTGGAAGGCGACGTGCCGGTGTACGAAATGGTCAGGACTCTTGTGGAAGTCCAGCAGAAAATGGGCAGGAGCATAGTCCTGCGGCCGGACCACGGGCACAGGATGTGCGATGACCTGCGCCGCAGGTCCAACCCGGGATATTCACTCTACGGCAGGATGCGTTCCCTGGCGGAGCTCAGGGGCATCGAGCACGCTGTCATCATGTCCCTCTACGGCAAAGCCTCAAGGGAGTAGGCCCAGGATGGAGCGGAGAGACGAGGCTTCTGTGAATATAAAGTCGTGAGGGATGTCTCGTCCACCCCTTTTCCTCCAATCGGCAAGAGCGAAACCGACTCCGGCAGAACGGGCGCAAAGGGAGTCGGAAGCCATGTCGCCGATGTAGATGCAGTCTTCCCTGCTAATGCTTTTCCCATCTTCCGAGACCAGTTCCAGGAAGCGGAGAATCGGGTCGGGAGCCGGTTTGGGGCGGGCGGTATCACCGGCACAGACAATGTGGTCGATGTCCTTTGCAAGGAGGGCAGAATCCGGGTCCAGTTCCATCTCACGCCTGGAACGGGAGGTCACGAAACCTGTGACAGCCCCCGCCTTCTTGACATCGGCAATCAGTTCCAGCATCCCATCGAAAGGGACAATCAGATGCCGCAAGGCAATGAACCGTTCCTCCCACTCATGCCAGAAAAGCTTCTCGTCGGGGTAGCCCAGCATCCCGCCCACCTTCTCGCTTGGAATTCCGAAATAGGGATAGGCTTCCTCGTAGGTCATTTCCCTGCCCATCAGGTCACGGACCGTCTCCATCAGCGAACGGATGCCGGTGGTTTCAGTGTCGACGACAGTGCCGTCAATGTCAAAGATACAGCAGCGGTAGTTCATTTCGTCGGTATTGGGGCATCAGAGAATATTCATTGACTGTTCGCGGATCTTCTCAAGTTCGTCCTTCATCCTCACCACGAGTTTCTGGATGCCGGCGTGGTTGGCCTTGGAGCCTGTGGTGTTGATTTCGCGTCCCATCTCCTGGATGATGAAGCCGAGTTTGCGTCCCGGGAAAGGATCGTTGTCGATTGTGTCCATGAAATAGCGACAGTGCTGGCGGAGCCGGACTTTTTCCTCATTGATGTCCAGTTTTTCAAGATAGAAGACCATTTCCTGCTCGAAGCGGGACGGATCGACCTTCTGGTGGAGTTCGTCAAGATTCTTGAGGAGCCTTTCCCTGACGGCATCAATCCTATCCTGCTCCAGGGCCTCAACCTCGTCCTCAAGTGCAAGGATCTTCGCAACCCGGGAAGTCACATCCGCGTAAAGAGCCTCACCCTCCCTGGCGCGGTACACGTTGACTGCGTCCAGGGCTTCTTCCACGGCCTTCCTGACCAGTGGCCAGTTCGCGTCGGTGATTATGTCGGCCTTCCTTGTGTCGATGACATCCGGAAACCTGAGCACAGATGAAAGAATAGCCTCGAACGAGCCGCACTGGGAGTACCCTGCTTTGTCCGAACAGGCCTGGGTGACCTGGCGGAAATATTCGTCGAACAATTCCCTGTTCAGAGTCTTTGCAGAATCCCCCGCCGTGGGCTCCCAGGTCAGGAAAAGGTCGATTGTTCCTCTTGTCAACGATTCGGAAATCATCCTGCGCACGACAAGTTCCTTGTCCTTCGGAAGAAGGGGGGACTTGATGTTCGCATCGGAGTTCTTGCCGTTCAGGGTCTTGATTTCAATGGTGAGTTTGCCTCCTTCGAGACTGGCCTCAGCCTTGCCGTAACCGGTCATTGACTTGATCATGATAAAAAAAAGCTTGAATCCGGACCGGGATTGTACAAGCTGATCCCGTTTCCGGTCCAAAATTACGAAATGTTTTGTAAATTTGCTGGTTGTACAACCAAAGAAAGATTCCGAAAAATGGTAGAAGAAGCCAAAACCGCTCCGGTACAGGAGCCCCGCAAACTGAATTTCCTTGAAGAAATCATAGAATCAGACCTCAAGGCAGGCAAGTTCGACACGATCATCACCCGTTTCCCTCCGGAGCCGAACGGATACCTTCATCTCGGACATGCCAAGAGCATCTGCATCAACTTCGGCCTTGCGCAGAAATACGGTGGCAAGACCAACCTCCGCTTCGACGACACCAACCCGACAAAGGAGGACACTGAATATGTCGACTCAATCAAGGAGGACATCAAGTGGATGGGCTTCCAGTGGGAGAATGAGAGGTACGCTTCAGACTATTTCGACCAGCTCTACGAATGGGCGGAGCAGATGATCCTCAACGGCCAGGCCTATGTCGACGACCAGACCCAGGAGGAAATCAGCAAAGGACGTGGCACTATCGACAAGCCCGGCACCGAAAGTCCTTACAGGAACCGCAGTGTCGAAGAGAACCTCAGGATATTCAGGGAGATGAAGGCCGGGAAATATGCCGACGGGGAAAAAGTCCTCCGCGCAAAGATTGACATGGCATCTCCCAACATGATGTTCCGGGACCCTATTCTCTACAGGATCAAGCACGCCTCTCATCACCGTACCGGCGACAAATGGTGCATCTACCCGATGTACGACTACACCCACGGGCAGTGCGACTCCATCGAGAAGATCACCCACTCGATCTGCACCCTTGAATTCGACGTCCACAGACCTCTCTACGACTGGTTCATCCAGACCCTCGGAATCTACCCGAGCCACCAGTACGAATTCGCAAGGCTCAACCTCACCTACACCCTGATGAGCAAGCGCAAGCTCCTCGAACTTGTCCAGAAAGGTCTTGTCAGCGGTTGGGACGACCCGCGGATGCCTACCCTCTGCGGAGTCCGCAGGAGAGGCTACACTGCTGAGGCCCTCAAGATGTTCTGCGACAAGATAGGAGTCTCGAAGCGCGACCAGATGATGGACATCCAGCTTCTTGAATGGTGCGTCCGCCAGGACCTCAACGCAAGGAGCAACCGCTACATGGTCGTGCAGAAGCCTCTCAAGGTAACCATCACCAACTGGGAGCCGGGAAAGGTCGAATGGTACGACTGTCCTCTCAACCCTGCAGAACCTGAAGGGGCCACCAGGAAAGTGCCTTTCACCGGGGAACTCTACATCGAGCGTGACGACTTCATGGAGGAGGCCCCTAAGAAATTCTTCAGGCTCAAACCGGACGGAGAAGTACGCCTCAAGTACACCTACATCATCAAGTGCAACGAGGTCATCAAGGATGAGAACGGCGAAGTTGTCGAACTCAAATGCACCTATGATCCTTCCACCAAGCCCGGCAGCGGCGAATGGAGGTCTGTCAAGGGCACCATCCACTGGGTTTCCACTGAATATGCCAGGACAATCACGATCCGCAACTACGACCGTCTCTTCCTGAAGGAAGACATGAACTCAATCCCGGAGGACAAAGACTACAAGGACTATCTCAACCCGGAATCCCTCACCCTTGGCACCGGCTTCGCGGAGCCTGCCCTTCTTGAGGACAAGTCCGGCATCGCAGTACAGTTCGAGCGCACCGGCTACTACATCATCGACAAGGACAGCACCAGGGACGAGGTGATATTCAACAAGACCACCTCCCTGAAGGACTCCTACCGTCCCGAATAGATAAGCCCCCCCCGAGAATGAATCTGCCGTTGTTCATAGCTGGAAGATACCTGTTCGCGAAGAAATCCCACAATGTAATCAACATAATCTCCGCGATCAGCTGCATCGGAATGGCAGTAGGCACAGCGGCCCTGGTCATCATCCTTTCAGTCTACAACGGATTTGAGCATCTCGTCAGTTCAATGGTCAGCGACATTGAACCGGACATCCTGGTCACTCCCGCTCAAGGCAAGGTGTTCATCCCGGAAGGGGAAGCCTTCGACTGGATGGACGCCAATGATGGCTTCAGCGAGGTCTGCCACGTCCTCCAGGAGAACGTCTTCATCGACTACGAAGACAACCAGGGGATAGCCGTTGCCAGAGGTGTGGACGAGGGCTACGAAACGGACTCCCCGCTCGCTTCAAGGATTGTCCAGGGACAGTTTTCCCTCCACAAGGGAGACCTTCCGCAGATGGTGGTCGGGACCGGAGTCGCCCAGAGGCTGGGCATCAATCCGGCATTCCTTTCTTCTGCCACAATCTATTTCCCGGCAAGGGACAGGAACATCTCGCTTTCCAATCCGGCATCTTCGCTGGAATCCGTCCGGATGAGGCCTTCAGGCATCTTCAACGTCAACCAGAGTGCCTCCAGCGACCTTGTGATTATTCCACTTGAGGAGATGAGACGGCTCCTGGGCTATGAAAAAGAGATTTCAGGAATAGAAATCAGGCTTGCTGATCCGGGCAAGAAGGCATTGAAAAGAGCCAGGGCAGCCCTCGAGGAAAAACTCGGGGAAGATTTCAAGGTACAGGACAGGGTGATGCAGAATCCGTCCCTTTACAAGATGATGCGCTACGAGAAGGCCGCAGTCTTCCTCATCCTGATCTTTGTAATCATCATCATCGCATTCAACATCTTCGGAAGCCTCACGATGCTTATCATCGAGAAACAGGAAGACATCGGGACTTTCCGCAGCCTCGGAGCCGAAGACAGCCTGGTGCGCAAAATCTTCACACTGGAAGGATGGCTGATTTCACTCCTAGGTCTTGCCGCCGGAGTGGTGGTCGGCACCGTGGTCGCCCTCCTGCAACAGCATCTCGGACTCATAAAAATCCCGGGCAACTTCCTTGTGGAAGCCTACCCGGTGATTCTCAAAATCCAGGACATCGGCCTGACAGTCCTGTGCGTAGCCACAATCGGCTACATCATGGCCGTAATCCCCGTCAAAAGAAATATGGGCAGTCCGAAACGGAATTCTACATCCGTGAAAGGCTGATTTCATCGGCCGTCCCGTCCGAAGAGACAACCCTGAAGACATCCCTGTCCCCTTTCATCTTCAGTCCGGAGAAGGTCCAGACCACCCCGGTAGGATCATCCGAGGATGTCTTTCGTGCGACCTGGACACCATTCTGGTAGAGGGTAAGTGTCTTGGCGTTGCTGTACACCTTGATTGAGAGTTCCTTCCCGCGAGGATGGCCTTCCAGTCTCCTCCCGGTGATGTACACTGTTGTCACATCCTTGTTCCAGAGGGACTTGTAGAGGTAGAAAACATCCTTCTTCGTCTGGCGGTCGCGGGTCACAAGCCCCTTGTCGTCAATGTTCCGGCGGCTCTCATTGACAGTGAAATGCTCTCCGTCACCGGAATCCTCAAAGCCTTCGCGCAGACCGGAGACCGGGTAATCGAAAAGGGAGCTGACTGCGGTGAAACCAAGCCAAGGCATCTTCCGAATCTGGGCGGCATGAGCCTCATGGAAGAGGTTGCCATATTCCTCGAAATGCCTTGCTTCGTCGGACAGGTCGCGGACGGCAGCCTTGCGGTTCCAGGTGTGGCAGAAAGGATTGATGCCCGCCCCGTATCCAGAGACATTCACCGGGCCACCCCACCTGCTCCTGACCTTGGAGAGAGCCTCTCCAAAACCATCGAAAACGCCAGGAGTACTGGACCAGCCGTAGTAGAGATTTTCAGAGCAGTAGTCCGAGGTCAGCTGGGGATAACCCTGACGGCCGAGTTCGGAGCAATCGGAGAAACCTGCCAGGCGGCATGGATCAATCTCCTTGATGATTTCATAGAGTTTGGAGGTCTGTTCGAGGACTGCCTCAGTGTCGAGTTCCCCCTGGAGGGAGGCATTGTTTGCCCAATCGTCAAGTTCGCTCCACATGCCCCAGAAAATGATGCTCGGATGGTTGTACAGGGAAGAGACCATCTCGGTCATCTGTTGCTGGATGTTGTTGAAGTAGCTTTGCTTCGCATTGGTCCCGCAGACATTGACCCAAGGGATTTCAGTCAGGACCACAAGTCCGAGGGAATCGCAGAGACGGTAGGCAATGTCGTTGTGGGGATGGTTGGCAAGCCGTACGAAATTGGCACCCAATTCTTTGACAGTACTATAGTCGGAACGGTAATCCGAAGCATCCATCGCCAGCGCCTTGCCTTCGGCATCCTGATGCATGCTGACACCGCGCAGAGGAAAAGGCTTCCCGTTGAGCAGGAAGCCGCGCTCCGGATCCAGTTCGAAATAGCGGTAACCAATCGGGGTGTCGGCAATGTCAAGCATCCTCTTGCCCTTGAAAAGTTCGACGCGTACTGTGTAGAGGTAAGGATCCTTCACTCCGTCCCAGAAATGCAGTCCCGTGAGAAAGAAATCGTGGTTGAACTCATACTCCGAATATGCCTTGATATAGAGCTCCCTGTCAGCCTGGTAGGCCAGCACGCCGTCAGGCTCCAGAAGCTGGACACGGACCATGACCTTCGTCTCGTTGCGGGAAGGGTTGCAGATCCGGGTGCGGACATTGGTTGTCACCTTGTTCGGACCTACCTCCGGAGTCTCGACCCTGATCCTGTACTGGCCGTATTCCTCCGTGGAGAAGTAAAGGTCTTCCATCTTCAGGAACCAGACCGGCCCGTGAAGGCCGCCGTCCTTGTTGAAACCGGAAGTTACTGGAGCCATCGAAAGATTCTGCTCATTGTTGCAGATTACCTCGACCTTGTTGGTTCCCTCGACCATCGCCTCGTTGATCTTGACCGGGAAAGGTGTGTAGCCTCCCTTGTGGTTGGCAATCACCACACCGTTGACCTTGACCTTGCATGACTGTGCCGCACCTTCGAAATAGAGATAGTGGTCGACATCGGTGTTCCTGACCTCGATTTCTGTCCGGTAGAATGCATTGCCCCGGTAGTAATTGTCCGAGCAGCCGTCAGAAGCATTGTAGCAGTGTGGAACCGTTACGTCCTTGAAGGACTTGCCGTCCAGGCTGAATTCCCAGTTGTCGAGACGCTTTTGCGAGAAGCCCCTGATCTGGGCGGAAGAAGGAAGGATTGAAAGGACGATTGCCGCAGTTGCGGCAAGGATGGATTTGAAGTTCATTATCTGGTTCTAGCGGAAATTCTTGTTTTATGAATATGTTCATTTGCGTCCACCTCGGGGCACGACTTTCAGGTTGGCAGCATTCAGTCCCCAGCAGAAATTCTGCACAATCGGCACCGGTACACCGTCAAGATTCGGGACAAAGTAAATGTCTTCCAAAAGGGTATGTGAATGGCCGCCCACTATGATGTCCACATTGCGGGTATCCCTTGCAAGGACAGGATCTATGCAGGCAGAACCTGTGAAGCCGATGTGAGTCAGGGCAATCACGAGGTCGCATCCGCATGATTCCTTCAGGTAGGAAGCCCATCTGTTGACTACTTCCTTTTCGTCAAAACGGGTAATCTTGCTGGAAACTTCATTGGAGACAAGGGAGGTCAGGTCCGGAGCAAGCCCTATGATGCCGATCTTCATCCCGGCCCTCTTAAGGATGGTGAAAGGACGCACATATTCCCCGAGCTCGGTCGCCGAGAAGTCGTAATTGGCGCAGACCACCGGACACCTGAGTGAGGAAAGCCTGCGGGCGAGTTCCGGGATGCCGTTGTCGAACTCGTGATTGCCAAGGGTCACGCAGTCATATTCCATGGCATTGAGAATCGCGATTTCAATGTCCCCGTGGAGGGTCGGGAAATATGATGTACCCTGCCCGAAATCACCTGCGTGGAGCAGCAGCACATTCCTGCGTCCGTCGGCACGGACGACACTGTCCTTGTAGGCAGCACGTTCGATTGCACCTCCGTGGCCTGAATATTCACCAGACCGCTCGGGTTCAAGATGGCTGTGGGTATCATTGAAATGCAGGATGGTGAGCCTGCGCTGTGCGGTTGCAGGGCCGCTGATGACAAGCCCGGCAAGCAGGAACAATGTTGTGAGATACCTAGTCTTCATCGATGTTGCCCTCCCCTATCAAAGTTATCCATCCACGGTTTTCGGATTCGATCATGAGACCTTGGGCCTCAAGGCTGCGCACATAGGCGAGCATGGTGTCGTAGAGATAGCCATTGCACTTTATCACCTCGACGGCATTGCGGGCAACGTGGTAGCCGTCCCCGCCGTCAAGCAGGAAGTCAAGGGTGGCGACGCCGTAGATCCGGTCCTCCCCGACAGGTTCCCCGTCAATCTTGGCCGAGATTACTTTCCCGTCCTTGGCAATCACCTTCACCCCGCCCACAATCTGGAAACGGCTTCCGGCCATCTGGTCGAGAATCGCCAGGATGTCCCTGCCGTGAAGAGCTACGTAGCAGATGCTGTTGCGGAACGGGAACATCGACATGATGTCGTCATGCAGGACATCACCTTCCGGCATATCTGTCCTGACCCCTCCCCTGTTCGCAATTCCGATGTGCACCTTCTTCCCGGTACTGTCCTGGACGGCGCGCATCAGCTCATCGACATACCAGTCGTAAAGTTCGCACTCGGGATATCCGGAGCCCATCACCCTGGCGGAATGGGCAATGACTCGCTTGTTGACGGCCATCGCATCCTGCGCGCCAAGCATCACGGCTGCCACGGCGGGAGTGACTCCGCGACGGAAAACCTTGCCTGAAGGAGAGACATATTTCCTGCCTTTCATCACGCCCATCGTGGAAGGGACATTGTCGGCGTTCGAGGCCTTTACCCCTGTGATATGCCCATCGAGAGGGTCAGATTGCCAGCTGAAGCTGAAGTTCTGTGAATATCCCGGGGCGCACAACAGCAGCAACAGGGCAAGAACTGCAATGTGACGGTTCATAGTGAATGGTTCATTATTTCATTTTAAGCCACTTCCAAAGATCCTTGAAAGTAGTTTTCTTGCCGAACAGGAGAATGCCTGCCTTGTAGATCTTGGCAGAAGCCCAGGCGCAGGCGATGAAGGTCGCAAGGAGAAGGGCTATCGACAGCACAAGCTGCCACATCGGCACCCCATAAGGGATGCGGGCGAGCATCACGATAGGCGAGGTGAACGGGATGAGGGATCCCCAGACCATAACCTGGCTGTCCGGATTCCGGAATGCCATCAGGATGATGAAGTAGGCAATCTGCAGAGGAATCGTCACGGGCATCTGGAGCTGCTGGGCATCACCTTCATTCTCTACTGCAGAGCCGATGGCGGCGTACAGCGAGGCATAGAGGAGATAGCCGAGGAGGAAGTAGATAAGGAAAGAGACGATAAGCCTTGTCCAAGGAATGTTGGACAGGGTGCTGAGGATAACCGAAAGTTCATCCTGTGCCTGCGGGGCCGCAACGGCAACAGTGCTGTCGGCAACGGCAAGGGAGCTGTCGGCAAGGGCAAGGGTGCTGTCCTGGGGTACTGCCCCGCTTCCGAGGTTCAGGGCGGAGAGCTGCTCCGGACTGACGCCCATTGTCTGGGCCATCATCTCAGGATTGGAAGAGAGGTCCTTGAGCATGTCCTGGCCGATGAAGGAGCCGGCTACTGACACCAGCACGACCGAGAGTACGATCCAGAGCATGAACTGGGTCAGGGCGACAAGGGCCACGCCGATAATCTTTCCGAACATCAAATCAACAGCCTTGACCGAGGAAATCAGCACCTCGACCACCCGGCTGTTCTTCTCTTCAATGACACTGGACATCACCTGTCCTCCGAACATCACGATGAACATCCAGATGATGATTCCGAGAAGCATCGAGACTATCATGTAGATGCCCGATTCTGAGACGGACTCCTTGCCGTCCTCGCCGATGGTATATTCATTGACCTTGACGTCGGAGCGGACTTCATCCATTATCTTCGAAAGGTTTTCGATGCCATACTGGCGGACGCGGTACTCCTCGACGGCCTCGTCGACATTGGCGCTGACGTAGGAGGTGAATTCGACGCCGAGCGGTTTGACTGAATATGCCGACACGGCCACCGTCCTGGCCACAGTGTCAATTGGCGAGACAACAACCAGCACATCCTTTCCGATTCCCTCAAGATTGGTCTTCAGCGAATCCGGATTGCAGAGGGAACAGTCTGAGAAGGTAAGGCGGTCGGTATCGGCCAGATGGGACATGACGATTCCCGACTGGTCAACCACTGCAACATCCTGCCTGCGCTGCTTTGTGTTGCCCATGATGTAAGTGACTCCGACAATCATCGCCGCGAACAGTACCGGCACGATGAAAGTGGTCACAAGGAATGACTTTTTCTTGACCCGGGTCGTGTACTCCCTGGCAATGACGGTCTTGATGATCCTGAAATCCATGTCTTATGCCTCCTCTGTTACAAGTTTGATGAATATGTCGTTCATCCTCGGGACAAGTTCCCTGAAGGAATTGATGCTGATGCCGAGGGACAGGAGGGTGGAGAGCACCTCGTTGACGCTGACCCCTTCGGCAACGTTCAGCACAAGGGTGTGCCTTCCGGCATTGTTCTCGTCGGAAAGGACCCTGAAGACTCCTTCGACATCCCTGACTTCCACCTCGGAAGTGTGTATGAGTTCGATGTTGTTGTTGCCGTAGCGGTGACGGATTTCATCAACCCCTCCGGTAACCACCAGATGGGACTTGTTGATGAGGGCGATGTTGTCGCAAAGTTCCTCGACAGACTCCATGTTGTGGGTCGAAAGGATGATTGTCGAACCCTCGGCCTTCAGCCGGAGAATCTCCTTGCGGATGAGTTCGGTGTTGACCGGGTCAAAACCCGAGAAAGGTTCGTCGAGAATCATCAGGGACGGCTTGTGGACAACAGTGGTGATGAACTGGACCTTCTGGGCCATTCCCTTGGAGAGTTCCTCGACCTTCTTCTTCCACCAGTCCTGGATTCCGAAGCGGACAAACCATTCCTTGAGAGCCTCCCGGGCTTCGTTCTTTCCCATACCCTTGAGCTGGGCAAGATACATCGCCTGGTCCCCGACTTCCATCTTGCGGTAAAGTCCGCGCTCCTCAGGAAGATAGCCGATTCTTTCCACATCTGCCTGGGTAATCGGCCTCCCGCCGAAAAGCACCTCACCGTTGTTCGGTATGGTAATCCGGTTGATGATCCGGATCAGTGTCGTCTTTCCAGCGCCGTTCGGCCCGAGGAGTCCGAAAATACCTCCTTCCGGAATCGAAAGGCTGACGTTGTCCAGCGCCACCTTCTCGCCGAAACTCTTGCTGACATTCCGGCATTCGATAATGTTGCTCATATATTCAAAATCTTGTTTACCAATTCGATGAAAAGTTCGCACGGGGTCGCCTCACCGGCATCTCCCCCCTTGCTTTTGTAGTCATATTCACAAAGGAGCGAGATGACTTCCAGGGCCTTGCGGACGGGGTAATTGGAGACTGCGAGGTCATATTCCTTCCAGAAAAAAGGATTGACTCCCTGCAGCGCGGCGGCAATCGCGGTCCTGTCCGGACGCGGGTTCCTTTCCTTCAGCGCGCCGTAGCGGAGGATGCGGGAGAAGTGGGTGTACAGGGGTGCTACTGCGGCGGGGAGGGCGAAGCGGGCCCCGGAACCGATGTGCGAGGCGACCTTCAGTGCCCTTGGAGCATTGCGTGCGGAGAGTTCCTTGGTAAGCTCGAATATGCTGAATTCCCTGCTGATGCCCACATTCTTCTCGATGTCTGCCGCTTTCACCTCCACCGCCCCTTCCGGAAGATTCTTCATCAGCTTGTCGGTCTCAACGGCAATCCTGCCCAGGTCGGTCCCGGTTGCCTCTGCCATGATTGCAGCTGCATCAGGGCTGATCCTCAGGCCCTTTTCGGCAAAGTAGGAACCTATCCACCCGGGAATCTCGTAGTCCCTGAGAAGGTTGGATTCAAGGACGACGCCGGTGCGGGAGGCCTGCTTGTAGAGAGCCTTGCGCTTGTCGGCGGAAGCACCGCGCATAAGGATGACAAGGACTGTCGATTCGAGGGGATTCTCTACATAGACGGCAAGTTTCTCAAGATCCCTCATGCCCTGCGCATCGCGGACGACGACCAGCTGGCGCTCGGCCATCATCGGAAAACGCCTTGCAGCGGTGATGACCGTGTCGGAATCGACATCGCTCCCGTAGCAGACGGTCTCGTTGAAGTCCCGGGCAAAGTCATCGAGTGCATTCTCGCAGATTGCGTTGCAGACTTTGTCGAGATAGTACGGCTCGTCCCCCATCAGCAGATAGACAGGCGCGAAACGTCCCGCGAGGACATCTTCGAGTATTTGGCGGCACTTTGCGCCGGCATTTTCCGTTCCCTTAGCCATAATCCTACAAATTTAGAAAAAACTCCTCTCAGAAGCAACACCCGCTCCTGCTGATTGGAGGACCGGGAGGGAGAAGGTCTCGGGAGAGACGTAAAAAAGGATGGCCTCCGGGGCCATCCTGTATCCGTACTGATGGAAAAGAGCCGGTGTCCTGTCGCCCGGCCGGACTGCAGGTCAGTCCTTTATCTTCTCCTTCGTCCTTACGATTTTTTCTTTCATTGCATCGACGGCTGCGCTCACGGCATCCTCAAACGATGAGGAATTGCGCTCGATGATCAGATCGTGCCCATAGGCGTGGGTATGGATCTTCACCTCTTTGTTGGCCGGCTCCTCCAGCAAGGAAAGCACTACCTCGACATCATCGAGGTGTTCACTGAACCTTGACAGTTTCGAGACCTTCTTTTCCACATAATCCAGCAGCTTCTGATCTGCATCGAACTTGAGGGATTTGATTCTAAGTTCCATTCTTACCTCCGCTTTTAGCCCTGGGATGGGCGGTTTGATAAACTTTCTTCAGTTTGGAAACCGAATTGTGCGTGTAGACCTGCGTCGCCGCAAGCGAGGAATGGCCGAGAAGTTCCTTGATGGAATTGAGGTCGGTGCCATCATTCAGCAGAGCCGTTGCCAGCGAATGCCGCAGCACGTGAGGAGACTTTCTCCCGGTGATGCTTCCGACCTGTCCCAGCTCGCGTTTGACCGTCCTGTCGACAAACACAGGGTAAAGCCTTTTGCCCCCCGGAGTCTGCAGAAGAGGTTCGCCGCCGGTCCTTTCGCGCCCTTCAAACTTTCCAACTGCTTCCAAATATAACAAAATTTCTTTGCAAATACCATGCGTGAGGGGAATTTCCCTCTCTTTGTCACCTTTTCCCCGGACCCGGACCGACTCCCGTGAAAAGTCCACATCCTCCACATTGACGGCGATGAGTTCGGAACGCCGCATCCCGGTAGAGTACAGCAGGGAGACCACCAGACGGGAAAGCCGGCGGGAGACCAGTTCCCCCGAAAGCCTGTCAGGTCCGGTCACAAGGTCGACATTCTCCTCCGAAGCATCGGCGGCGGTTGCGTCAAGATATTCATTCATCGATTCGACGCGGTAGAATTCGGGAAGACGCTTGCGTTCCTTCGGACGGCGGACCAGGCGCACCGGATTGGAGGCGAGCTTCTCCTGCCTGACCAGATAGCGGCAGAACCCGGAGAGCACCGAGAGATGGAGGTTGACAGTGCGCGGGTCCAGCTTCCTCTTTTCAAGGAGCATGACCTCATAGCTGCGGATAACCGACGGCACGAGCGATTCCAGCAGAGCATCGTCGTCGAAGGCCTCGCTGTATTTGGTGAACTCCGAGAGGATTTCTGAATATACCGACACGGTCCGGGGCGAATAGCGCCGGATTCCCTCCATGTAAGTGATATATTCGTCAACCAGGATCATCTGTCCATTCATCGTCATCCTCCTCCTTCGATTATCGGGGATCTGCCGCCGGCAGGATTCCATTACCGGCAACAGTTGGGACCAAGTTAGCAAAAAAATGTCTACTTTTGCACACGAACCTGCAGACAAAGTACACGACATGTCCTCAACCATACTCGCGCAATACCTCCAGAAACCTGTTTTCAGGATAGTTTCACAGGCCGCCCGCAATCTGGGTGTCCGTGCCTTCGTCATCGGCGGCTATGTCCGAGACTGCTTCCTCGGAAGGGAGAACGACGACATCGACATCGTCGTGGAAGGCAGCGGAATAGCTCTCGCCCAGGAAGTCGCCACCATCATCGGCAATCAGGCCGGCAGGCCTTGCAATGTAGCAGTGTTCAAGACTTACGGCACTGCGATGCTGAGGTACCGTGGTGCGGAAATCGAGTTCGTCGGTGCAAGGAAGGAATCCTACCGGCATGATTCCCGGAATCCGATTGTCGAGGACGGGACCCTGGAAGAGGACCAGATGAGGCGGGACTTCACCATCAACGCGATGGCTTTCAGCCTCCAGGAGGAAGACTATGGTGCCCTTGTGGACCCTTTCGGAGGCATCCGGGACCTCGCTGCCGGGATAATCCGCACTCCGCTCGAACCGGAGCAGACCTACAGCGACGACCCTCTGAGGATGCTCAGGGCAATCCGTTTCGCGACCAAGCTCAGCACCCCCGAAAGACAATTCACCATCGTGCCGGAATCGCTGGCGGCGATGAGGGCGATGAAGGACCGTCTGGGCATCCTTTCAAAGGAGCGGATTGTCGAGGAACTCGGGAAAATCCTCGTCACCTCCCATCCTTCGATGGGATTCCATCTTATGGACCAGACAGGCTTGCTTGAATATATCCTACCGGAGCTGCTGAACCTCAAGGGAATAGAGTCCGTTGACGGCAAGGGCCACAAGGAAATCTTCTCCCACACCCTGCAGGTGGTGGACAATGTCGCCGCCGCCGAAGAGGCCGCCATTGCCGCAGGCACCCTGATGGACTACTCCTCCGGCAAAGACGGCGATGACTTCATCGCGACAGCCAGGACCTCCCCTTGCGTCTGGCTCAGATGGGCAGCCCTGCTGCACGACATCGGAAAGCCAGCAAGCAAGAGATTCGACCCGGACGCCGGCTGGACCTTCCACGGGCACGAGGTCATTGGTGCCAGGATGGTCCCCGGGATATTCAAGAAACTCAAGATGCCGCTGAACGAGAAGATGGCCTACGTTCAGAAGCTAGTCGGGCTGCACCACCGCCCGATTGCCCTGACCAGCGAGGAGGTGACAGATTCCGCTGTGCGCAGGCTGCTTTTCGATGCGGGCAACGATATTGATGACCTAATGCTGCTCTGCAATGCCGACATCACATCAAAGAACCCGGTCAAGGTCGCCAGGATCAGGGAAAACTTCGAGACGGTCTCCCGCAAGCTGGTCGAAGTGGAGGAAAAGGATGCTATCCGGAACTTCAAGAACCCGATCACCGGAGAACACGTGATGGAAGTCTATGGCATACCCCCATGCAAGGAAATCGGAGTCATCAAGGAATACATCAAGGAGGCGATCCTGGACGGGCGGATCGGCAATGATTTCGCCGAAGCCGACCTGCTGATGCGGCAGAAAGCTTCCGAGATGGGGCTGGCCCCGGTTGCCGGCAGCGAGCTTTCCTGACACTTTGCGGAGGCATATTCATTTATCCTGACGTCGGCGCCGCTGATTACCTGAAGATTACTGCCGGTCCTCCTGCGCGTCCCGGTTTACCAGGTTTTCCTGCATTGCCACCCAATCCGGAAATGATTTCAGCTGACGGAAAGGCACATCTTCTCCAGTCCCGGTCCGTTCGAAGCCGAATGTGCACCTCCCGTTGGTGACCACAATGTACGGTACATCCAGGACCATGTTGTAGCGGAGAGCCTGTTCCAGGACAGCAGCATCCAGGGAGACATTCTCATTCTTGCATTCAACCATCATCAGGGGGGCGCCACCCCGCCGGTACACCAGGATGTCGGCACGGAACGCCTTCTGCCCAAGTTTTATCTGGACCTCGCTCATCATCAT
>JBJFDD010000152.1:0-2165 GCA_051889815.1 Candidatus Cryptobacteroides sp.
GGAGTTCCGTGCGGAGGCTGTCCAGAGTATGGAAGGCTGTACTGCGGTCTTCCGCAGTGTATTCCGGTTTGAGCAGGATATGACGGGCATTGAACATATCTCCCTTCTTCTCAAGGACTTCGATGATATGGAATCCGTCCGGAGTCTCTATAATCTGGGAAACGATGCCAGGCTTCAAAGACATGGCTGCATCTGAGAATGGAGTCCAGAATATTGATTTTGAGGCCATTCCGAGCTCGCCACCACGGCGCGCACTGCCCGGGTCCTGAGAATAGATACGTGCAAGGGTTGAGAATTTCTCCCCGTTGATGATTCTCTCGCGGATTGCAAGAAGCCTTTCCTTCACGGCAAGGTTTGCAGCCTCGCGGTCAGGATAGATGCAAATCTGGCTGAGCTGATACTTGTCCGGCACAACGGGCAGGTCTTCCTTGTCGCAGCTTTCGATGTATTTCTGGACATCATAAGGAGTCAGTTCAGGAATGTCTCCGGCAATCTTGCCCTGCATCTGCTGGGTAAGGCTCTGCTCCTGAAGCGATTCCTTCCACTCCTGACGGAGTTTGTACATAGGCTTTCCGAAATACTTCTCGACCTCGTCGTCTCCTCCGAGCTGTGTACGGATCTGGTCCACCCTGTTGCGCATCTCGGTTTCAACCATATCGTTGTTGATAGTCAGCGAATCCAGACGGGCCTGCATCAGAAAGAGCTTGGAAACCATCATTGACTCCAGAAGCTCACACCGGAGGTTCCTGTCCGACTTCATGCCGCTGGCCCTCATCATCTGCACCTCTTCCTCAAGCTGGGAGAGCATGATCATCTCATTACCCACAACAGCTATCGACTTGTCAATCACGCCGTTATATTTTTGTGCCGATGCCGGGACCGTTGCAAGAAGCAAGGCCGCCACGGCCGGGCCGCAAAGTATCTTTTTGAAATCCATAATTAGTATATGACAAATGTTCCGTTTTCGCGCGCTTCCTTTAGCAAGTCCCGTTCCAAACCTGAAATCAGGGCCTGTTTTCGCGAACTGATTATTATATCTTTAATTTTTTCCGTGCAGTATTCCACAGGAGCAAGCTGTCCGGATGCCTTGGTCTCGCAAATATAGGCAACATGAAGAAGACCGGCTTCATCCGTGATGCTCACCCACCTGCCTTTTGCAGCGGAACTGACTGTGTTCCAGTCAGATGAGAACTCCCTTGCGAGAACGTTCACGTCAATCCACCTGTCGTCCCAGCTGGTAAATTTCATCGCGGAAGAATAGGCAAGGCTGTCTGCCATTGCAACCTCTTCCGGGTCTTCCGACGACATCTTCTTCTTTATCGGCTCCAGGACCGGAGAATCGGGATGGATGCGAAGGTATCTGGCCCTGACAATCGGATTAGTGAGGATGAACTTGTCCTTGTGCGCATCGTAATATTCCTGCACGAGGTCAGCCGTCACCGCAGTGTCAAGTCTCTGATTCACATATAGTTGCTCATACCGGTACTTGAGAAGGGACCTGCGGTAGTCCTCGAGCTCGCGGCTTACGTCCTGCTCCGCCTTCGGAAGCTGCTCCTCGGCGATTGAAAGGAAGACCATGTCCGAAGCCCAGGTATTGATGAACTGCAAGGCAAAACGGGTGCTGTCTTCTTTTGAAAGGCCCTTCGGGATTATCTGATTGAGATCGTGCCTGTAGAGCACTCCGTTCCCGGCTTTTGCAACGACATCATCATCGTGAAGAAACGATGAAATCGCCCTGCACGAAAAAAGTGACGGCAGGACGATTATGACAAGCAAAGCGATATGGACGCGTCGCCTCATCTACCTTGAATAGTTTGGAGACTCGCGGGTAATCGTTACATCATGCGGATGTCCCTCAACGTATCCGGCGTGGGTGATGCGGACGAATTTGGCACTGCGGAGAGCCTCGATATCCTTGGCTCCCACATAACCCATTCCTGCGCGAAGGCCTCCGACAAGCTGGTAAACGACTTCAGAGAGAGTTCCCTTGTAAGGCACCTGAGCCACGATTCCTTCCGGAACGAGCTTCTTGATATCTTCTTCCATATCCTGGAAATAACGATCCTTCGAGCCCTGCTGCATTGCTTCGAGCGAGCCCATTCCCCTGTATGACTTGAACTTACGTCCGTTCAGGATGATGGTCTCTCCCGGTGATTCCTCAACTC
>JBJFDD010000153.1:0-2162 GCA_051889815.1 Candidatus Cryptobacteroides sp.
CCACAGCACCGAAAGTTCCCCATCGGTTGTTGGCGCCGAAGCGGGATGAGGCATCGGTTCGGACTGAAGCTTCAAAATAGTATTTGTCAGAAAGATTGTACTCTCCTCTTCCGAAGAAGGACAGGCGGGAATAATCGCTGTCCGACACACTGCTCCAGGAGACCACACGGGTCGAGAAAGCGATGTCGGTCAGGTAGTCGTTGGTCTGGCCTTTTCCGGTCACCGAGAAACCTTCCGAATGGTAATTCTCGCCTTCCTGTCCGAGCATGAAGGTAAAATCATGGATGCCCCCTACGGAAAAACGATAGGTAAGGGTATTGGAAATCTGGAGATTCAGGATGTCGTTGGAGCTCCTCTGCGCCGTGCCTTCTCCCTGATTAGGGGCATAACTCGGGAAAGACTGTCCGAAACCGGTGGTATGGGAGTAATCGGCAGACAACTGGGAGCGGAAAGACATGTTCCTGAACAGGTCTGCCTCGACGAAAGCCATCGCAAGAGCCTTGTATTTCTTGTAGCGGAGCGGATTGTTGGCAATCCACTCGAGCGGATTCTGTCCCTGGCCTTTCCAGGAGCCGTCATTGATTGAAGCAAGAGAACCGTCCTCCCTGAAGGGATTCCAGTATGGCAGCATGAATCTCGCTGCCGAAATCGGAGTCACGAGGGTGTAGCTTCCCTCATCCGCCTGCTCGATGTCCTGGTAGTTGAACATGGTGTTGACCCCAAGTTTCACGGAAGAAGCAATGCGCGGCTCGAAATTGTACCTGAAAGAGTATCTTCCGAAAGAAGACCCGGGAGCGATTCCCTGCTGGTTGTAATAAGACCCTGACACATAGTAATTTGTCTTGTCCGATGCGCCTGAAAGGGAGAGCTCGTAGCTCTGGAGGAGGGCAGCATTGTTGAAGACTGCATCCAGCCAGTTGACATCTATGGTTGAGAGGTAGTCATAGTTCTGCCCCGCAGACATTCCGGTTTCCTTCTCGTAGGCGATACGCTCCGAAGTGTTCATCAGGTCCCAGTTTCCATAGGCTATCGAGGAGATTCCCAGCTGGGTCTTGAACGAAATGTTCGGCTTGTCGGTGTTCCTTCCCCTGCGGGTGGTTATGACAATCACGCCATTTGAGGCACGGGCGCCATAGATCGAAGTAGAAGATGCGTCCTTGAGAACCGACATGCTCTCTATGTCAGCAGGATTGATGGTATTGAAATCGCTTGCAGAGATTGCAACTCCGTCAAGGATGTATAGAGGTGCAGTACCCGAATTGATTGAGTTCGTACCGCGGATAGTCATAGTAGCTGACTGGCTGGGTTCTCCGGAAGAAGAGAGAACAGTCAGGCCTGCCACCTGGCCCTGCAGGGCCTGGTCGAATGCAGGCACAGGGGTATTCTCAAGTTTTTCAGCCTTGACTGTGGCAACTGAACCTGCGACCGTGCCTTTTTTCCTTACGCCATAGGCAATCACTACTGCATCATCAAGACTGAGGCTCTCGGCTTTCATCATGACATCGATGACTCCCCCGTTTTCCGGGACAATCCTTTTCTCGTCATTGAAACCGAAACAAGTGAAGGTCAGGACGGAGCCGGGCACGGCATCAAAAGAATAAATGCCGTCAAGATCGGTAACGACACCATTGCCATTTCCGTCAAGGACGGCCGCTCCGATGAGCGGCAAACCATCTTCTGCCGACGTAATCACACCTTTGACGGCAACTTTGTCCTGTGAATATCCCGACGCGGCAACCGACAGGAAGCAGGCAAGGGTGAGAAGGAATCTGACCGCTGGGGTCCATGCATATTTGTTTGGAGACATAAAGCTTTTCAAACGGAGTCTTTCCGCATCACGCGACGCGGCAACCCCGACTGTTTAACGTATTTTGCAAATATACTCAAAAACAACTATATAGACAAATAGCCGGGCATAAGTACACCCGGAAATCGAAAAGATAATCCATAAAGCTAGAAAAGTCCGAATCCAAGAAGATAGGACCAGACGACAAAGCGTCCTGCTTTACCTATGAGAATCATAAGGCAGGTTGTGAAAGCAGGTGCCTTGTAGAATCCAAGGCCCAGTAGGATGACATCTCCCACGAGGGGCAGCCAGCTCAGGAGGGCCGCCCAGACACCGTACCTGTTGACGATATCCTTCTGCTTGAGGAGCTTTTCAT
>JBJFDD010000154.1:0-2158 GCA_051889815.1 Candidatus Cryptobacteroides sp.
GGTTTTTCTCATGGAACCAAAGGTGATGTTGAAGAAGGATGTGGATTTCATCAAGTCTTTCTGACTTGTACGCAAAACATATATCGGAGTATTATTTATAACCCAAAACTTGTAACACAATGGCTTACAAAATTATCGACATCCAGGGCATCGGCCCTGCCTATGCAGAGAAACTCTCAGCAGCAGGCATCACTACAGTTGACCAGCTTCTCGAGGCCGGGAATACCGCCAAGGGCCGCAAGTCTCTTGAAGAGACTACAGGTATCAAAGGCGGCCTGATTCTCACCTGGGTGAACCACGCAGATCTCTTCCGGATCAAGGGAGTCGGTCCCCAGTTTGCGGAACTCCTCGAAGCATCCGGAGTGGACACTGTCAAGGAACTCGGTCATCGCGTTGCTGCCAATCTGGTCGCGAAGATGACTGAAGTCAATGAGGAAAAGCACCTTACCAAGGTGGTCCCTACTGTGGCACAGGTTCAGGAAATGATTGACCAGGCCAAGGAACTGCCTGCTGTCGTCACCTACTGATCAGTTGTCTCAATTAATTAATCGGGCGGCCGGGAGTCCCAGACATCCGGTTGCCCTTTTATATTGCCTATTTTTGTTATATTTGCCATAATTTGGAAATATGCAAATGAAAAAGACCTTCAGATTCTTTATTGCTGCGGCCGCTGCCGCGCTCATGGTCTCCTGTGGAGAATCATCCTCCTCGACGCAGGCCCCGGACTACGAAATGAACTACACTGTTTCGGATGTGACCTTCGACATGGTCAAGGTCCCTTCCGGATACTTCACGATGGGCCTTTCCGCCGACAACCGGCAAAAGGTTTCCGGCAGCACCATCCATCCTGTAGCGCTGGATGGATTCGTGATCACCGCCACTCCTGTTTCCCAGGCTCTCTGGACTGCAGTCATGGGTTCGAATCCTTCTTCGGTCCAGAACCCGTCACTCCCGGTGGACATGGTCTCCTGGGGGGATGTGCACAAATTCATCTCCAAACTCAACAAGGCAACAGGCAAGACCTTCAGCCTTCCTTCAGAGGCGCAGTGGGAATATGCCGCCGGCCTTCAGGGGAAAGATTTTGTCAGTGTTGCCGAGTGGACAGGGGACTCCTTCAGCGAACTCCCGGACACACTGGTGGTCAATCCTCCGGCTCCTGGGAAAACCGACAACAAGATTGTCCGCACCATTAAGGACCGAATTGAACTCGAGGGCCACACCAGGAAGGCCGGAGTGGGATTCCGTCTCGTACAGCCGACTGGAGAAGCACTTCCTGAGTCCCTGCTCAAGGTGCTTGACGGCTCATCTTTCGACAGGGAGATCGTTGATGCCTCGGATGGAGGGTCAGAGACCTTCACCGTCGGGGATGTTACATTCAGGATGGTGAAAGTCAAGGGCGGCGAGTTCACCATGGGCTATTCCGACAAGGATTATTCCTTCGGCCGTTTCGCCGTTCCGGAAAATGAAAGGAACGCCCATCAGGTCACCCTTTCGGACTTTGCCATCGGGGAGACCGAAGTTACTGTCGGACTTTGGAAAGCCGTCATGGGATACGTTCCTTACCTGAATGATGCGGAAGATTCCCGCAAGCCGGTGGGCAACCTGTCATGGTACGACTGCCAGAAGTTCATCCTTAAACTCAATGCCTTGACAGGACGGACTTTCCGTCTTCCTACCGAAGCCGAATGGGAATATGCCGCCAGGGGAGGATCCAGAACCCACTTCTATGGTTTCAGTGGTACCAATGACATGAATTCCTCAATGTGGTACGTTGACAATGCAAACATGAAGGCAAAGGATGTCAAGGGCAAGAAGGCCAACGAACTCGGCCTCCATGACATGAGCGGCAATGTCTGGGAGTGGTGCTATGACCGCGCCGCCGATTACCCGAAGGGGCCACAGACTGATCCTTGCGGCCCGTCGGACGGAACCAGCCGTATCCTCCGCGGAGGCAGCTGCGCCAGCAAGTGGGATGCCTGCCGTGTCACCAACCGGTCTTTCATGCCGGCCAGGAACATCAAGGGGACATTCGGCTTCCGTCTCGCAATGTAGTAATTGACCTTCGGGTCTTGTTTTTTCAAACTTTTGATATTATCTTTGCAGACATGATGGGGTATTAGCTCAGTTGGTAGAGCGTTTGAATGGCATTCAAAAGGTC
>JBJFDD010000155.1:0-7801 GCA_051889815.1 Candidatus Cryptobacteroides sp.
GGTCCCCGGAAGACCGGCTTTTGTGTTTTGTTGGTGTCTTGAATATTATTCCATGTCCAAATGGAAACGGAAAGAATTGCGCCAATTGACAATCTCCATGCGTCGGATACCGACTGACTTATTATATTCGCAGGCGAAGGTTCCTGGCCGAAAGAGACCCGGACCCCAACTGTGAATGCTATGAAGAATGAGGACGTAGAGAAGTACAGGAGTTGCCTGGAATGCGGGAGGGAACTGCCTCCCGGAAGAAGTGACATGAAGTTCTGCAGCCCGAGTTGCAGAAGCCGCTACAACTACAGGAAAGCGCCGGCGAACAAGGGTTTGCGGCTGAGGACAATCAATGCAATCAACCGGAACTATGATATCCTGGAGTCACTGCTGGAGGATGGGTGCACCACAATGGATATTCCTGACCTTTCGGCGATGGGATACAACTTCGATTGCATCACATCCTACCATAAGGTCAGGAATCACAATGAATACCGATGCTATGACATCAAATATTACAAGTCGGAAAGCCGTATCTTCGGCCTGAGCCGATGTGTCGGGGAACTTAGGAAACCCGGGAAGAAATGATTGTCAATCATGTAAGGCTTCAGCCTTCTTCGGGCTCTTGAACAGGATTGCAAAGAGGACTCCAACCACAAGAGCATAGGCAGCAAAGGTGTACCATGCCCCGCTCCAGTTTCCGGCAGCTGAAATCGAGGCTGCATCCAGACCAGCCGCAGCGGCTTTTGCCTGCGGGATATAGACAAAGGCGTTGACTATCTTGCCGGCGGCCCAGGTTCCGATGGATGCTCCCAGACCGTTGGTCATCAGCATGAACAGCCCTTGTGCGCTTGATCGGATACTGCTGTCTGTGTTCTCATTGACATAAAGTGAACCGCTGATGTTGAAGAAATCGAAGGCCACTCCATAGACTATTCCGGACAGGATGAAAAGCCAGACACCGTTGCCCGGATTTCCAAGTCCGAAGAATCCGAACCTGAACACCCAGGCGAACATCGCGATCAGCATTACGTTCTTGATTCCGAACTTCTTCATTGCCAAAGGTATGAGCAGGATGCAGAGAGTCTCGGACACTTGTCCGATGGAAATGAGCACATTGGCATTGTTGGCCCCCCAGGTGCCTGCGAAAAGAGGGTTCTCCTTGAATGAGGTGATGAAGGTGTTTGCGTAGCCGTTTGTAATCTGGAGTGAAGCTCCGAGAAGCATCGAGAAGATGAAGAAGACCGCGAACTGCCTGTCCTTGAACAGGGAGAATGCATTGAGGCCGAGAGATTCTGACAGTGAGGAACCTTCGCTGGATGGTTTGCATGGACAGTTGGGCATCGTAAGGGCATAGATGCAGAGCACAAGGCTGAGACCACCGGAGATGAAAAACTGTTCGAAAGAATGCTGGTACTGTACTCCGTGGCTGTTGGAAAGGAAGTTCACGAGGAACATGCTGCAGATGAAACCGACTGTACCGAAGACCCGGATCGGCGGGAATGACTTGACGGTGTCCATCCCGGCTCCCTCCAGGGCGCTGTAGGCAACGGAATTGGAGATTGCAATGGTCGGCATGAAGAATGCAACGCTCAGAAGGTAAAGCACATAGAATAAAGTGAAGTTAAAATCCGGCAGGGCGCTGTAGACCATGTGTCCGGATTCCGGGGCGGCATTCGGAGATGGGATGAAAGTCCCGTGTTGCATCGCATAGAATCCGGTCGCAATCATGAATATGCCGGCGAGCAGCTGGCAGAGCGAAAGAACCTTCTGTGCAGGAATCCACTTGTCGGCAATGATGCCGACGAGGGCGGGCATGAATATGGAAACGAAACCCTGGGTCGCGAAGAACAGCCAGATTTTCGGGCCGAGACCGGCATCCGCGAGGAAACTTCCCATCGAAGTGAGATAGGCGCCCCAGATGGCGAACTCGATGAAATTCATTATTATCAGCCTTATGCTGATGGAATTGTTTTTCATGATGTATTTGTGTTTTTGATGATTTGCGCAATCGGTCCTGACAAAGTTAAATGATTTTTCGCATTTCCGGCAAAGTAAATAGCCTGGACGTGACTTCGTTTTCAATTATCGCTTAAAAACACTAAATTTGGAGTTTGAACAGAAACACAAACAAAACACAAACAGCAAATCTCAATGAAGTTCACTCTCAAGACCAAGGACAGCGGATCCTGCGCCAGGACCGGGATATTCACAACCGGCCACGGTCAGGTACAGACCCCCATATTCATGCCTGTGGGCACTGTAGGTTCCGTCAAGGGAGTGTATCACAAGGATTTGCGCGACGACATCAATGCTGAGATAATCCTCGGGAACACCTACCATCTCTATCTACGTCCCGGTCTGGATACCCTCCGCAACGCCGGGGGACTCCACAGATTCGAGTCCTGGGACAGGCCGATTCTTACCGACAGCGGAGGATTCCAGGTTTTTTCGCTGACCAAGATAAGGAAAATCACCGAGGAAGGATGCAAGTTCAGTTCCCACATCGACGGCTCGAAGCATATGTTCACTCCCGAGAACAACGTCGACATCCAGAGAGTTATCGGCTCGGACATAATGATGGCACTTGACGAATGCTGCCCAGGCGATGCCGACGAGAGGTATGCCGCCAAGTCCCTCAGGCTGACCCAGGGTTGGCTGGAACGCTATTTCAGGCGCTTCTGTGAGACCGAACCGCTGTACGGCTACGACCAGGCAATGTTCCCGATCATCCAGGGATGCGTCTATCCGGAACTTCGCAAGAGGGCTGTAGACCATGCCCTGGCCCTTGTGGGGGACCATCCCGGAGTGGGCGGCTTCGCCGTTGGCGGACTCGCAGTCGGGGAGCCGACCGAGGAAATGTACAGGATGCTCGAGGTTACCTGCCCCCTTCTGCCTGAAGACAAGCCCCGTTACCTGATGGGTGTCGGCACCCCGGCCAACATCCTGGAGGGAATTGCAAGGGGAATCGACATGTTCGACTGCGTCATGCCTACCCGGAACGGGCGTAACGGCATGCTCTTTACATGGAACGGAATAATGAACATGCGGAATGCGAAGTGGCAGGAAGATTTCTCTCCGCTTGACCCTGAAGGAACTTCTTTCGTGGATTCTGAATATTCAAAAGCCTACCTCCATCATCTCTTTGTTGCAAAGGAAATGTTCGCGGCTATGATAGCCAGCGAACACAATCTTGCTTTCTACCTGGACCTTGTCCGCAAGGCGCGGATGCACATCGAGGCCGGGGACTTCTCGTCGTGGAAGAAGGAGGCAGTGCGCAAGGTTACCACAAGACTTTAGTTTGCAATGCTTGGACTCAAGAAGATAGACCGGTACATCATCAAGAAGTTCATCTCGACCTTCTTCATTGCGCTGATGTTCATGATTGTGATTGTCATAATCTTCGACATCAGCGAAAAGGTGGATGACTTCGTCAGCAAGAATGCTCCCCTGAAGGAGATAGTATTCGACTACTACTGCAACTGGGTGCCGTATTTCATGAATATGTTCAGCCCCCTCTTCGTGTTCATCACTGTGATTTTCTTCACCTCGAGGATGGCGGCCAACACCGAGATCATAGCAATCCTCTCCTGCGGCGTCAGTTATGCCAGGATGATGGTGCCGTATTTCGTGTCGGCTTTCCTGATATTCCTGCTTTCGCTTACCCTCAACCTCTGGATCATCCCAAGGTCCAATGTGACCAGGATCCAGTTCGAGACCAAGTACATCGACCGCAGTTCTGCCAGCAACATGAATGTCCACTACCAGATCGATCCGGGTACTTTCGTCTTTGTCGAATCCTTCTCTTCCTGGAACAACACCTGCAACACTTTCACCCTTGAGGAAATCCGTGACAACAAGGTCGTCAGCAAACTTTCCGCTGAGAAGGCAGTATGGGACAGTACCAAGGGTTGCTGGCACCTTCGCAACTACTTCATCCGCGACTTTTCAGACGGTCTCCAGGACCATGTCCGTACCGGAAAGCAGCTGGACACCGTCATCAACCTCACCCTGACTGATTTCTACCGCAACAAGAAGACAGTGGAGACTCTTTCATACGGCCAGCTGAACGACCTTATCAGGACCCAGCAGCTCAGGGGGGATGCCAATGTGATGTATGCCCTGATTGAGAAGCATACCCGCTTTGCCCTTCCTTTCTCGGCCTTCATCCTGACAATCATGGGCGTCAGCCTGTCTTCCAGGAAGCGGCGAGGCGGGATAGGACTGAATATCGGCGTCGGAATCGCTTTGAGCTTCACCTACATCCTGTTCCTGAAGTTCAGCCAGATGTTCGTCTATTCGGGCGCCCTCCCTCCGTCCATCGCCCTGTGGCTCCCGAATGTCGTTTTCGGTATCATTGCTGCATTTTTGTACTACAAGGCATCCAGATAATCGATTTATTTGCTATCTTTGGATGGTCCCGGCTGTCGGGCATAATCCAGACAAACCATTCATTCAGAATAAACCATGGCAGAACAAAAACTTTCTTCGTTGAGACGCACGGTTGTTGGCGCCCAGTTCATGTTTGTGGCCTTCGGGTCAACGGTTTTGGTCCCACTCCTCGTCGGATTCGATCCGGCAATAGCCCTTCTGGCAGCCGGTCTGGGAACCCTTCTGTTCCATCTTGTGACCAAAGGGAAGGTGCCTGTCTATCTGGGCAGCAGTTTCGCATTCATCGCACCCATCATCAAGGCTACCGAACTCTACGGAATGCCCGGAATGTTCTGCGGACTGGTTGCTGTCGGACTGGTCTATCTGCTGATGAGCCTGCTTGTCAAATTGTTCGGAACAGGATTCATCAAGAAGCTGTTTCCACCGATCGTCATCGGTCCTGTCATCATGCTAATCGGTCTTTCCCTGGCGGGAACAGGTGTCGAGATGGCAAGCAACAACTGGGTGCTGGCACTGGTCTCGCTGGGTGTGGCCATAGTCTGCTCGGTTTTCGGCAAGGGACTTGTGAAACTCATACCTGTTGTATTCGGAGCCGCCGCCGGCTACATTGTCTCCCTCATCTTCTACAGAAGTTCGATGGATTTCAGCGCCGTCGCTTCGGCTCCGTGGTTCCAGCTTCCTCATTTTGCGAAGATGTCTTTCTCCTGGCAGGCGATTGTGTTCATGGTTCCGGTGGCTATCGCCCCTATCATCGAGCACATCGGTGATGTCTATGCAATCAGCGAGATTGCCGGAAAGGATTACGTCCAGGATCCGGGTCTGCACCGGACGATGCTTGGAGACGGACTCGCATGTTCCCTCGCTGCTTTCCTCGGAGGAGCGCCAGTGACCACATATTCGGAAGTCACCGGAGCTGTTTCCCTTACCAAGGTGACTGATCCTGCCTGCATGAGGATTGCTGCCCTTTTCGCAATCGGAATATCCCTTATCGGAAAGGTCGGAGCTGCCATCCAGACCATCCCTACAGCAGTACTGGGAGGCATCATGCTGCTGCTGTTCGGTACAATCGCTTCCGTCGGTATCAACAATCTTGTCAATGCGCGGATTGATATGAGCAAGACCCGCAACCTTATCATTGCATCATTGATTCTTACTGTCGGAATCGGCGGAGCCTGCATCAGCATGGGTCAGTTCTCCCTGGCAGGAATCGGTCTCGCTTCGATTGTCGGTGTTGTGCTCAATCTCATCCTTCCCGCTGAAAAACAATAATCGTCATGCTTAAAGTCAGAATTGTCAATAAGTCACAATGGCCGGATCCATCGTATGCCACAGAAGCTTCTGCCGGGATGGATCTTCGGGCGGACATCCCGGAACCCATTGTCCTCAAGCCGCTGGAGAGAAGACTGGTACCTACCGGAATATTCATTGAACTTCCTGTTGGCTACGAGGCCCAGGTACGCCCGCGCAGCGGCCTTGCAACCAAGCACGGAGTGACGGTGATCAATTCCCCCGGGACAGTAGATGCCGACTACAGGGGGGAACTCAAAGTCTCCCTGGTCAATCTTTCCTCCGATCCTTTCGAGATCGTGCCGGGGGAGCGAATTGCCCAGATGGTGGTCGCCTCCCATGCCAAGGTCGAATGGGAAAAGGCCGAATCCCTCTCGGAAACTGGGCGCGGAGCCGGCGGATGGGGTAGTACCGGAACAATATAGCCGCTATGGACCTGGAAAGACTGTATTCGATTTTCCTCTCATGCAGCGGCGTGAACACCGACAGCCGCACAATCTCGCAGGGACAGTTGTTCTTCGCCCTCAAGGGCGAGAATTTCGATGGCAATGAATATGCCATGCGCGCCCTTGAACTTGGTGCCTGCTGCGCTGTCGTTTCTGAGGATTCGGAAGCCGCAAGGTCGGGTGACCCCCGTATATTCCCTGTCCCGGACACTCTTGCAGCGCTGACAGGACTTGCCCGGCATCATCGCCAGTCTGTCAGTGTGGACGGCCGGCCTTTGACCGTGCTTGGCCTGACGGGGACGAATGGCAAGACCACTACAAAGGAACTTGTTTCAAGGGTCCTGGCTACAAAGTACAATGTTACTGCTACCAAAGGAAATCTCAACAATGATATCGGTGTGCCTCTTACCCTGCTGGGCATCGGGCCCGAAACACAGATTGCAGTTGTGGAAATGGGGGCAAACCATCCGGATGACATCGCTAAACTTGTCAATGTCTGTCTTCCGGACTGCGGACTGATTACCAATGTCGGCAAGGCTCATCTTCTCGGTTTCGGATCAATCGAAGGCGTTAAGGCCGCCAAGGGCCGTCTGTATGACTTTCTGGGCGGACAGAGCGGCACCATATTCCTGAATGCTGACGATCCTGTCCTGGAAGAGATGGCCTCATCGCGCACTGGTCTCAAGATTGTCCGTTACGGTGTCAACCATTGGAATGCGATGGTGCTTCCTTCCGACCCCGTCCATCCTTATCTTAGGATGGCGATCCCCGAGACGGTTGGAGGCGGAAAGGATCCGGACTGCCTGCTCGCCCTTGAAACCCATCTTTCAGGTGTCTACAATGCAGCCAATGCGTGTGCTGCCATCTCTGTAGGACTGCATTTCGGAGTCCCTTTCGAAGAGGCTCTCGCGGCGATAGGGGAATATGTCCCTTCAAACAACCGTTCGCAGATGGAGAAGACTGGACGCAATATTCTTATCAAGGATGCCTACAATGCCAATCCGACCAGTATGGCTGCGGCTCTGGACAACCTGGACTCGATCATCGCTCCTTTCAAGGTCGCCCTTCTCGGGGACATGAGGGAACTGGGAAAAGAGTCTCTCAAGGAGCACATCGCTGTGCTTGACCGTCTCGGGAAGATGGATCTCGGACTTGTCTGCCTGGTCGGGGAGGAATTCGGGAAAGCAATATCAGAGTCCGGATGCAGGGAAGATGTGAGATGGTTTCCCACTTCGGGGGACCTGGTGCTCTGGCTTTTGGACAATCCGGTAAGCGGAGCAACGGTACTGGTAAAAGGTTCCAGGGGAACCATGATGGAAAAGGTCATTCCTTCCCTGTAGCGGGAAGGATGCCGAATATCCTGGAGGTCAGGCCTTCCGGCTTGACCTTATCTATGTATTTCTGTATGATATACTTTGCCAGAAGTGCGAAGAACAGGCCGAAGGTGATTCCGATGACTATCCCGACGACCACATCGAAAAAGAAATGCTTTCCGACGAATATCCTGCTGATTGAGACAAGCCCCGCCCAGACGAGAGACCAGATGCAGAATGCATTGTAGGTGTGGGTCGTGTCGTTCCTGAATCCTATGATGAGGCAGACGGCGACTGCGAAGGCATTGGCTGCATGGGCTGAAAAGAAGCCGTACAAGCCTCCTTTCCCTTCCAGGATGTTCACTCCGTGAGAAA
>JBJFDD010000156.1:0-2138 GCA_051889815.1 Candidatus Cryptobacteroides sp.
CAGGATTGCTTCTGCGATGCTTTCCGGATTGTACGGATCGGCATAGACTGCTCCCGGTCCGGCGATTTCCGGCAGCGCCGATTTGTCTGAAACCACGAGAGGAGTCAGGCAGGCCATAGCCTCAAGCTGCGGGATGCCGAAACTCTCCCTGAATGAGGTATAGAGGAAGGCTGCAGCTCCTCCGTACAGGGAGGGCAGCTCCGAGTGCGGCACATAGCCGGTACACTGGATATGGCTGAGGATTTCGCTCTTCCCGATTTCCTCAAGGTAGGCGCGGACATGCTCCTGGCTCAAATCTGCAATTTTCAGAGGCAGCTTCCTGCTGGATTTTTCAAGATAGATCGAATAGGCCAGAAGCGTTCCCTTTGTATTCTTCTTCGGAGCCGTGGCACCAAGGAAAAGCAGATAGCCGCGATCCTTTGCAGCCGCATCCTCGTTGAACTCCTTTCCGAAGCCGTTATAGACCACTTTCACCATATCCTCTTTCAGTGAAAGTTTTTCGAGGATTCTCTGCTTCTCGTATTCCGATACCGTGATGAGCCTGCTGCAGCGGCGGATTATCTTCGGAACAACGAAACGGCTGTATATCCTGCCCATCCTCTGGTAGAGTGACTTGCTCGCCCCGTTTTCCTTCTCAAGGCATATCACATCGTGAAGGGTGACGACAAACGGTACACCCACATGCAGCGGAGCCGTGTTGCTCGTGCAGTGCAGGATATCCGCCCTGACCTTTCGTACGGCCCGGGGCAGAAGCACCTGCTCCCAGAGGGGGTAGAAGCCGCTCCCGAGGACTTCAATATGGAAATTGGCAGTTTCCTGCAGGCATACGTCTTCGCCCGGAGCCACGAATATCCAGTACTCATTCCTGTGGTCCGTCTTCTGGAGGCATCGGATAATCTCCAGAATTACGAAATCCATTCCATGTTTGTTGCGCCTGAAAATGCGCTGTGCTTCGATTGCTATTCTCATTGGTGGTCGGTGTGAATGTATTTGTCCTTTGTCAGTTTCTTGCCGAAAATGTTGTATATGGTAGCCCAAAGCATCTTCGGCACCTCAAGCACAATGTCAAGTATGTCCCGTGGTTTCACCCATGAAGGCAGACCGAGAAGGATGCCTGCAAACAGCATCAGCGTTGCCGCGATATAGATTCCCATCCGGGACGAGCCTGTCAGAATGGCAACGATGGCTGTCAGCGGCAGCCCAGCAAGAATCAATATCCTCGGAAGAAAAGCCCATTGGACAAGCTTGTCCGCATATCCTGCCTTGAATCTGACTTGCGGGAAATCGGCCAGAGCCTTCCCTATGAGGTAGTACTGTGAAGTGAGCCAGCGCATCCTCTGTTTCTGAAGGTTCCGGATGCTGCGTGTTTTTTCATCGAGAATGTGGATGTCGGGGTCATATTCCACGAATATCCCGTCCTTGAGGAGCTTCAGCTCCATTTCCTTGTCCTCCCCGGAGGTGACGAACTCTCCCGAGGCCTTGAAGAACCACTGGTACGGAAGGGCCATCCCGGAGCCGATAAGAGCAGATGAAAGTCCCAGCGCACAATGTCCTGCCCTGAAAATCAGATTGTTGACTTCCTCGAAGATGCCGTCTGCCTTTGCAATCGGGGTGTCTGTGTTCTTGGCGCAGCGGTGCCCCTGAAGGGCTATCTCCCTTCCGGAAAGTGAGCGGTTCATCTGGCTGAGGAAGGTGTTCCCGACAATGTTGTCCGAGTCCAGAATCACGACGTAGTCGGCTGCGGAAGGTCCGAGGGAGTCCATTGCCGCTTTCAGCGAGGCCGCCTTCGTGCTGTTCTCGAAGCGGACAGTCAGCACCTCCGCCCCGGTGCGCCTGATTGCATCGTCAGTTTCTGCCTTCATGTGGTCCGAAATCACCATAACCCTGAATTTATCCTTCGGATAATCCTGATTCAGAGCCGATTGCACCGTGGCAAGTATGAAACTGTCGCTTGAATATGCCGGAATCAGAATGCAGAAACGGCTTGTCTGAGATGATGATCCCTCGGGCCTCTTGTACGCACGTCCTGCCACGGCGAATATAAAATAATAGACCGCAGGAATGACAAATGCCAGAATCAGTACGATATGGAGCAGAGTTATCATATTTTTCCCTGTTTTTTCATTTTAATATAGTCT
>JBJFDD010000157.1:0-7730 GCA_051889815.1 Candidatus Cryptobacteroides sp.
TGGCAGAAGAACTCGCCCTTCCGGCACAGGGAGTGGCAATTGCAATTTCAGGGAAAATGATTCCACGGCAGGACTGGGGGGACACTCCCCTGGCTGAAGGAGCGGATGTCTTCATCATCAAGGCAGCCTACGGAGGATGATCCAGTTCATTTCCCATCAGGGCGGAGGCCACGGCTACCTTGAAGGCATCACACTGGCCCTGGAAGGTGGCTGCAGGTGGATACAGCTGCGGATGAAGGACTCCCCCGAAGAAGAGATCCTGAAGACAGGAATCACCGCCAGGAAGCTTTGTGACCGCTTTGGTGCGAAGCTCATTCTTGATGACCATGTGGAACTCGTCGAAGGCACCGGAGCAGACGGGGTCCATCTCGGGAAAAACGACATGCCGATAGCAAAGGCACGGGAAATTCTCGGGAAAGACCGGATCATCGGTGGGACGGCCAACACCTTCGGGGATGTAGTCTCGCATTGGAAAGCCGGTGCGGACTACATCGGCTGCGGACCCTTCCGTTTCACGACCACCAAGAAGAACCTCTCCCCCGTCCTAGGCCTTGAAGGCTACCGGGACATCATCTCACTGATGAAAGAAGGTGGAATCCGGATTCCCCTCATAGCAATAGGAGGGATCACGGCAGAAGACATTCCTTCCATCCTTGATACCGGTGTCAGCGGAATCGCTGTCAGCGGCACGGTCCTCCGGGCCCCGGATCCTGCGGCAGAAATGTCCAGGCTCATCCAATTGACAAACAAAAATCAATGAATATGGAAAAATTGGTTATAGCAGGCCGCGAGTTCGATTCGCGGCTCTTCCTGGGAACAGGAAAATTCAACAACAATAAAGTGATGGCCGAGGCTATCGCCGCATCAGGCACACAGATGGTCACGGTTGCGATGAAAAGAGTAGAACTGGAAGACAGTGAGGACGACTTCCTGACCCACGTCACCGGCAATCCGGACATCCACCTGCTGCCGAACACCTCCGGAGTGAGGAATGCCGAGGAAGCAGTCTTCGCCGCCCAGATGGCCCGCGAGGCCTTCGGCACCAACTGGCTGAAACTTGAAATCCATCCGGACCCGAGATATCTTCTTCCTGACTCGGTAGAGACTCTCAAGGCCACCGAGCAGCTTGTAAAACTCGGATTCATCGTCCTCCCGTATTGCCAGGCAGATCCGACCCTGTGCAAGCATCTCGAGGAGGCAGGAGCCGCAACAGTGATGCCTCTTGCAGCCCCTATCGGCACAAACAAAGGATTGAGGATGAAAGACTTCCTCCAGATCATCATCGAACAGGCCACTGTTCCGGTAGTCGTCGATGCCGGCATCGGAGCCCCTTCGCATGCAGCCGAAGCGATGGAGATGGGAGCGGACTGCTGCCTTGTCAACACAGCGATTGCAGTTGCAGGCGACCCTGTACAGATGGCAGTCGCCTTCAAGGAAGCCGTCATTGCAGGCCGCAGGGCCTACGAAGCCGGACTCGGAGCAGTCTCGGACTATGCAGAGGCAAGCTCTCCCCTCACCTCATTCCTCAACCTGTAGAGCATATTCAGATATTCAAAAAAATCAACGACATGCCAGACGACAAGAAAGCATACGCACAGAGAGAAAAATACTACATGAACGGCAAACTCTTCCCGCAGATCAGGGTGGGAATGACCAAGGTGAACCTCACACCTACAGTTACGAAGGATGCCGAAGGGAAGACACATGCCGAGAAGAATGCCCCGGTGTTCATCTACGACACCAGCGGTCCTTTCTCCGACCCGAAGATCGAAGTTGACCTCAAGAAAGGGCTGCCGCGCATAAGGGAAGAATGGATCCTGGAGCGCGGCGACACCGAGCAGCTCCCGAGCGTGAGCAGTGAATATGGCAGGATGCGGCTCGAGGACAAGTCCCTCGACTCCCTGCGCTTCGAACACATCAGGCTTCCGCGCCGCGCCGTCAAGGGGAAAGCCATCACCCAGATGGCCTATGCCAAGGCAGGAATCATCACCCCGGAAATGGAATATGTCGCCATCCGTGAGAACATGAACTGCGAAGAACTGGGAATAAAGAGCCACATCACACCCGAATTTGTACGCAACGAAATCGCACGCGGCCGTGCAGTCCTTCCGGCCAACATCAACCATCCGGAATCCGAGCCGATGATCATCGGAAGGAACTTCCTCGTCAAGATCAACACCAACATCGGCAACTCGGCCACTACCTCGAGCATAGAGGAGGAGGTTGACAAAGCCGTCTGGAGCTGCAAATGGGGCGGAGACACCCTGATGGACCTTTCGACAGGGGCAAATATTCACGAAACCCGCGAATGGATTGTCCGCAACTGTCCTGTTCCAGTCGGGACAGTCCCTATCTACCAGGCCCTGGAAAAGGTCAACGGGAAGGTTGAAGACCTGAACTGGGAAGTGTACAAGGACACTCTCATCGAGCAGTGCGAGCAGGGTGTGGACTATTTCACAATCCATGCGGGAATACGCCGCCACAATGTCCACCTTGCCGACTCCCGGCTCTGCGGAATAGTCAGCCGCGGAGGTTCCATCATGAGCAAATGGTGCCTTATCCACGACCGTGAATCTTTCCTCTACGAGCATTTCGACGACATCTGCGACATTGTCTCACAGTACGACGTGGCCCTCTCGCTCGGTGACGGCCTCCGTCCGGGCTGCACAGCCGACGCCAATGATGCCGCCCAGTTCGCCGAACTCGACACGATGGGCGAACTCGTCACAAGAGCCTGGGAAAAGAATGTCCAGGCCTTCATCGAAGGGCCGGGACATGTCCCGATGCACAAGATAAGGGAGAACATGGAACGCCAGATCGACCACTGCCACGAGGCTCCGTTCTACACACTCGGTCCTATCGTAACCGACATCGCCCCCGGCTACGACCACATTACTTCGGCCATAGGAGGCGCACAGATTGCCTGGCTCGGAACCGCAATGCTCTGCTACGTGACTCCGAAAGAACATCTTGCCCTCCCGAACAGGGAAGATGTCCGGGAAGGTGTAATCACCTACAAGATTGCAGCTCACGCCGCTGACCTCGCCAAGGGCCATCCGGGAGCCCAGATCAGGGACAATGCCCTCTCGAAGGCAAGGTTCGACTTCCGCTGGCGCGACCAGTTCCACCTTTCACTGGACCCGGAGAGGGCTCTCCAGTACTTTGAAGAAGCAGGGCACACGGACGGGGAATACTGCACCATGTGCGGCCCGAACTTCTGTGCGGCAAAACTAACTCATGACTTACGCAAACTGAAATGAACCCACAACGTTATGAAAGACAGGTAAACCTGCCGGAAATCGGCCTTCAGGGACAGCAGAAACTGTCCCGGGCAAAGGTCCTTGTCGTTGGAGCCGGAGGACTCGGCTCCCCTATTTCAATATATCTGGCCGGAGCCGGAGTCGGCACTCTCGGCCTGATGGATGACGACCTCGTCAGCCTGAACAACCTGCACCGCCAGGTGCTCTACAGCGAAGATCTGATTGGGCAGCCGAAGGTTCAGTGCGCTGCAGAAAGGCTCAGGGCCCTCAACTCCGAAATCGAAGTCAGGACATATTCAGAGAGGCTGACGCTGGACAACGCCGAAGCCATCATCAAGGAATGGGACATAGTCGTCGATGCCACAGACAACGCAGATGCCAGGTATATCATCAGCGATACCTGCGAGGCCCTGAAGAAGCCTTACGTCTATGGCGCAATCTGCGGACTGGAAGGGCAGGTAGCTGTCCTTTGCACCGGACACGCGACCTACCGGACCATCTATCCCCGGGTGGAAGGAGCCCCCGCTCCGGTTCCTCCCAAGATGGTAAGCGGAGTCACGCCTGCGGTCACTGGAAGCGTGGAAGCCGCCCAGGTCATCCAACTCATCTGCGGCTACGGAGAGCCCCTTGTCGACAGGCTCTGGACAATTGACCTACGGACAATGCAAACGGCAATAATTGATCTTTGAATATGTTTTCAGAAGAATTGAAACAGTACGACTGGGACGAGACAACGGACAGGATAGCATCAAAAACCGATGCCGACGTCCGTCGTGCCCTGGCCGTAAGCCATTGTGACATTGAAGACTTCATGGCCCTGATCTCTCCCGCGGCAGAACCTTACCTGGAGACCATGGCCAGGCTTTCAAGAAAATACACAAGGGAGAGGTTCGGACGTACCATGTCGATGTTCATTCCCCTGTACATCACCAACTCCTGCTGCAATTCCTGTGTCTATTGCGGCTTCCACAGGGAGAACCCGATGGCAAGGATAATCCTCACCCAGGAGCAGATTGAGGATGAATACAAGGCCATCAAGAAACTGGCCCCGTTCGAGAACATCCTCCTTGTCACGGGTGAAAACCCCGCAAAAGCCGGAGTCCCCTATCTGGCAGGAGCCATCGACACCGCAAAGAGGTATTTCTCGAACATCAAGATCGAGGTGATGCCCCTTAAGGCAGAGGAATATTCTGAACTGTGCCGCCACGGTCTCAACGGGGTCATCTGCTTCCAGGAGACCTACCACAGGGAGAACTACAAGCTCTATCACCCGAGAGGGATGAAGTCCAATTTCGAATGGAGATGCGACGGCTTCGACCGGATGGGACAGGCCGGCGTCCACTCAATCGGAATGGGCGTGCTGATCGGCCTGGAAAAGGAGTGGCGGACAGATGTCGTGATGATGGCAAGGCATCTGCGCTATCTTCAGAAGCACTATTGGAGGACAAAATATTCAATAAACTTCCCGAGGATGAGGCCTGCGAAGAACGAAGGCTTCGTTCCGAACTGCTACATGTCCGACAGGGAACTTGCCCAGGCGACATTCGCCATGAGGATTTTCGACCATGACGTTGACATCTCATATTCAACGAGGGAACCTGCCTTCATCCGCGACAACATGTGCACTCTCGGAGTCACCACGATGTCCGCGCAGAGCCACGTCAACCCGGGAGGATACCACACCTATCCACAGGCTCTCGAGCAGTTCAGCGTCAGCGATGAACGCACGGCAGCTGAAGTGTCCCGACGTCTTGAGGAACTGGGGCTCCAGCCGGTCTGGAAGGACTGGGATGCATCTTTCGACCTGTTCGGGGCAAACGGGAAGTCATGAAACTGGCCGTCATCACCCGTCCGGAGTTCTTTGAGGGCGAGACCGGCCTGGTCAATGCCCTATTCATGCATGGCCTGGAGAGACTGCATCTGCGCAAGCCTGGCAGCAGCAAGGAGGTGCTTGCAGAGTGGATCGGAGGGATTGAACCCGGATTCCGGAAGAGGATTGTCCTTCATGACCACCATGACCTGGCAAGGGATCTCGGACTGGGAGGAATCCATCTGAACGGAAGGAACCCGGAAGTACCGGGATGGCTGGACAGAGGGATATTCAGTGTGTCAAGGTCCTGCCATTCGATCCGGGAAGTCAGGGACAACCTCGGACAGTGCGACTACCTCTTCCTGAGCCCTGTCTTCGACAGCATCTCCAAGGAAGGCTACGGTGGCGCCTTCGCCCCATCGGGACTCCGGAAGGCTGCGGAGGAGGACCTGCTTGCCGGGAAAGTCTATGCCCTTGGAGGAGTCTCGACCGGGAATCTCAAGGCAGTCAAAGAGTTGGGCTTCCACGGGGCGGCAGTCCTCGGAGGCCTTTGGGGATATGCCGACAAGGGACCTGAACTTTTTGCCGGCAAACTGGAAGAATTCCTAAGGCTCTGCCGGTGAGTTTGCCACATCCTGCAGGTAGTCAGTGTAGATGACACCTTCCAGATGGTCACATTCGTGCTGGAAGATAACTGCAGTAAAGCCCTTGACGGTTTCTGTCGTGTCCCTGGCAATACCGTCGGCCACACTGGTGTAGGCGATGTCGATTTCCCTGTAGCGAAGAACATTTCCGCGTTTGCCGGGCACGCTCAGGCAACCTTCCGGGCCAGGGACCTTTTCTCCCCGGCAAGCTGTAATCCTGATGTTCGGATAGACCTCGAAAGGCTCTCCCTCCTTGTCGAACCTCTGCACGGCGACGACCCGGCGTGAGATTCCGACCTGGGGACCGGCAATCCCTACTCCGTCCTGCTCGGGAGAAGTGACTGTGGAAACCATCTTCCGGGAAAGAAGTTCGAATTCCCCGCTTCCGAGTTGGGAAGGAGCAAAGTCCTCACAAGTCCTCCTGAGAACGACCGAATCTGAAGGATTGTCAACGGTCAGGACTCTCATCACCTGTGCCGGATTACCAATCAGCGAGAGTTCCTCCTCCGTCCATGCCTTCTTGACGACAAGTGCATCACCTGTGTCTTCCAGTTCGAAGAAATGGGCCCGTTCCAAGCCACCTCCATTCGGAGCATGCAGCGTCAGGAATAGTTTTCCTTCCAGGGTCCTGAATATCATCCCGTGACCTCCGTCCTTTTCGAAAAGAGGCTTGTCGTGCTGCTTCCAGGGACCGGTAACCTTGCCGGTGACTGATTCGGCCAGTCCGACCGCATAGCCCTTGGGGCTCATGTTCGACCAGATCATCAGCAGTTTTCCGGTCTTTGTACGGTAAAGGAACGGACCGTCTGTCACCAGCGCTTCAGGTGCCCGCCAAGGTGCTGCGGAAGCACAGAAAAGGCGCATCGGTTCTCCAGCAGGGCCGGAGAGATTCTTCTTGAGAGGACGGACCATCATCTCGCCGTCCACCGTCTCGACCCATTCGTGGCAATAGACCATCCAGGGCTTTCCGTCCTCAACCCAAAGGGTTCCGTCCAGGCACATCTGGTCCATCGGGGTGTATGGCACGTTGCCTAAGGCCATGAAAGGGCCCTCTGGAGATTTCGAACGGAATACCTGCGTGCCGCGGAAAAAGTAAGGAGGACGACCCTCGTCAGGACCTTTCCAGACCAGGTCCGTGTTCAAGGTGGCGAACAGGTAGTAGTTGCCCCTGTACTTGTGGACTTCCGGAGCCCAGATCCTGCCCTTGATCCAGTTGTCTTCATGGACAGTAAAGACGGTTTTCGGACCTTCCCAGTTCTTCAGGTCGGTACTTTTGAAGACCTCGACACAGCCCCTGACATCTTCGGGGGCTTCTGACGGGTCGGAAGGCTTGCTGCGGTAGAGGTAGTAGATGCCCTTGTCATTGTCGACGAGTACATAGGGGTCACGGATGTAAAGGTCTTCTGTCCGGATGGTCTGGGCCCGGAGCAGTCCTCCGCAAAGGGCGAAGACAGCGACCAGCATTGGAAGTGAGGATCTCATATTCATAAAAAAAATGGATTTGCATTTGCATTCAAATATAGGAATATTCAGGGACAATACCTATCTTTATCTGATTGTTGGAACTGCAAAAGAGGGAAGACCCGCAACGGTGACCCTCAAGGCAGCCGATATGACATTCACCACACCACTGCATGAAAACTGATATCGAAATCGCCCGCGAGGCGAAAATGAAACCGATCAAGGAGATAGCCGAGGCCCTCGGCATCCCTGAAGAAATGACAGAACCTTACGGCAAGTACATCGCCAAGGTGCCATATTCACTCATCGATGAGGAAAAGGCATCGCGCTCGAAACTGATTCTGGTTACTGCAATCACTCCTACCAAAGCCGGCATCGGCAAGACAACTGTCTCGGTCGGGCTCGCCCTGGGCATGGCCAAAACAGGCAGGAAAGCAGTCCTGGCACTGCGTGAGCCTTCCCTCGGTCCTTGTTTCGGGATGAAGGGTGGAGCGGCCGGAGGCGGCTATGCGCAGGTGCTTCCTATGGAAAAGATCAACCTCCACTTTACCGGTG
>JBJFDD010000158.1:0-2128 GCA_051889815.1 Candidatus Cryptobacteroides sp.
TACAGCCGAGTTTTTTGTCAAGAGCGGTTATGGACTTGATGGCGGCGGCTCGATTGAGTTGCAAGACTGTCATTACGGATTCCATGCCTATCTGAAGAATGACAGGAACTATCGGTTTTACAAAGGGCAGAAGTTGAAATGCCGCATTGAAGACATTACCCGCAGGCGGCCCATCATCCGTTTGCTTGAGGTACAGAGTACCGTAGCACAGAACGCCTTTTCCATTTCCGAAGACCATTTCCTCGAACTCATCGGTACGCACAGTTGGGACTGCCGGAGTCTTGCGCACCTGTTGCTGACGAACGAGATTGATTCCGACTTTACCGACGATAGTCTGGCATGGTTGCTTGATGTGCTTCAGAGGACTACGTTGAACAACGGAAGCACTCCGTTCGACATTCTTGACGACATCCGTAAAAGTTGTCTGTTCCTGCTTGAGGACACCGACCTCCTTACACGTATCGGACTGCAGGAACAGCAGGTGCTCGATGAACGTTTTTCCATTCTTATAGAACTTGTCGACCATGTGGCGGAAGCCTGTGACATGGGCTCTGCGAAGAAACGTAATGAGTATGTCAAAGGCATCCTCTGCAAGCTTCGCACTTCCGGTCATCTTTATCGGCCCAGGCATGCCTTTGGCATTCTCCGTGTAATCTTTGCCCTGCAGCCGGAAAGCATGACGGAACGTATGCCTGACATTTTCGGCGTCCTTTCTTCGCGTGATACAGTATATTGGAAGCAGGACCCTTTCCGTCGCGAATTTGTCCGACTGCTTGAGGGTTATATCCGTTACATCGATTCGCACATCAGCCAGCTGACGAATGCCGACCGTCGTATAGAATATGTCTTCAAGGCCCTTGCCCTGCAGCTTATCCTCCTCGACCGTGAGCGCGATACCGACCTTGTGGATATCCGGCTCAACCATGCCATGTTCTACCGTTATGCCTCGTATCGCAACCATTCAAGCGATCTTGTTTCGGCGGCGTTCAAGAATATCTGCGGACATCTTCAAGAACTCAATTTCAACCATGCCGGTGTCATTCATGACGAGCTTTTGCCTTTTCATATTGTCACCCTCAATGATTTCAACGATGCCGACGACGATATGGTCTACGTCTACAAGACTCGAGGCCAGTGTCTGCAAGCCCGTAACGGCAGCATAAGCCTCAGTCCGGACAGCGCCGGCGAGATGCGCGACGTCCTTCCAGCCACGCTCCTGCCCTGGAACAATCTTCAGATAAGGCTTGAAAAGAAGCCCAGGACTGTCACCCAGGCGCAGAATGCCACCGTCATACGTCCTTACGCCACCATGTGGGGTGAGATTCTGAATACGCTTTTTTCTACCGTTCCGGTCAAGAAGCCCGCGGTGGAGGTGAACCGCAAGCAGGAGGTGAACGAAGGCGACGAGGTGTTCATCGTGGTTAGGGGACGCAGTGCGCAGGATGCCGCTGTATTCGAGTTTATCATTGACGACCCCATTTACGAAAAGTCGGAAGGCTGGATGCACATCAAGGAAGATGTGGCGGGGTACTTTGTCAATGCCACTCCCGATGCCTTTTGCGATGCCTTTGGCAAGCCATACCATCTGTTGGCAAGTGTGGAACGCATTGACCTCGAAACCGGGCAATGTCATTTTCGCCTTATCGATATCCTCAAGAATTTCAATGAATGGTACGACTATGACTATGACAGTACAAAATGCTGTTATGTCGGTGATATCAACGACCACGGATGCTTTGCCGTTTCCGAGGACGGCATTCCCGTATTCGTTTCGCGTCAGTCACCGGGTTTCGAAATGCTGCAACGTGGCGACATCATAGAGGTTTCCGGTCTGCATGCCGAGGGCTTCCCGCGCTTGCATGCCGACTTTTTCCGTGTCACTTCGCTCAACCACAGTTTCGATATGCTCTCTGCTTACCAGCGGCTCATCATGCAGTATGCCGAAGGACAGTCTCACATTTATGAGGACGACAAGGAAAGCCTTGAGGCACAGGATGCGGACAGCGGTGAAATCAGTATTATGATGGAAACTTCGCATGTGCGCGAAATCATGCTTCTCATCGATCGTATTGCTACTATTTCCTCCGACCATGTCAAGGCCTACAACTATCTGGCCATGGCACGTACC
>JBJFDD010000159.1:0-2125 GCA_051889815.1 Candidatus Cryptobacteroides sp.
CTGCCTGCCGAGGGATTGCCAACAGCCGTCTCTCCACACGAACAATTCGTAGTCATCTCCCGGCACGATGGCATTGTCATCATTGCGAGGGCAGAACAGCACCTTCTCCACCAACTGCTCGGAGCCGAAGTCCAGACCGATCCAGTCAGGAAGCGTCCCTCCTTTGTTGAGGAAGGAATATGTCAACGGATCCCCGTCGAAAGCATTTGAAAGAGGATATTTCGGAAAACACTGATTCCCGAAAGGCCGTCCCTCGAGCCGGCAAGGGACTCCAGAGGCATCCCGTCCCCAGCACTCCATTTCGGCAACGAACTTCGGTTCCTCCTTTCCTGTGTCGAAGATAACATAGCGGGCCTTGACAGGCTTATCCAGAGTTTTCTCCTGAGTATAGTACGGTATTTCGTCAATGGAATGCAGCAGGACAGTGTCAGAAAGATCCCTCTTTCGGGCTGCGAGAATCCTGTCACCCCGCATCAGCATTGCATAATAGGCATAATTGGTCTTGAGAGGCACTTTGCTGAACACCGTAAGGCTTTCCTCCGGAGCACCTTCCCCCTTCAGCTTCCGCACAGTCCCGTCTCTTTCCAGGACAAAAGGACTCCCTGCAGCAGAGATCCCCGTCTCTGAATATACCGCCGGCAAATAGAGGACATTTACCCCCACATCTTCAAATACCGCACGACCGAGACGGTTCTTTGCCCAGGCGACAGGCGTCCAGGACGCGCTCGACGGCTCATAGCAGCACAGATAGGCAAACTGATGCCCCCATTGGCGGAGAGGAAGCCGTACGGTGACTTTTGACGTGACCAGCCTTGTCGAAGTGATGTCCTCCAGGCAAGGATCCCGGAAGAATTGCGGCACAGGCTCCTGCGCCACTGCCGCAATAGACTTCCGGTCTATTTCATAATTCTTGCGGTAGACCTTGGGAACCGTCCTGTTTTTGCGGAGCCTCACCTCTCGGGGTACGCCGGTAGTGTCATCGATGGTCCCTCCCTTGAACATGAAAGAGTCATTGATGAGTTCGTCCTCGATTGAATGGAAATCCTGCTGCGTGTTGTCGTACAGAGGCTTCTGCGCGGCACCGATTATTTCAGTCCAGAAATGGCTGGCATTGGAATTACCCCAGTATGGAATGACGTTGAGGGCTGCCGGGATTCCAAAGGCACGCAAGGCTGTAACCATTGCGGCATTCCGGTCATTGCACTCCCCGAAAGCCGCTTTGACAGTGTTTTCGAAAGCTGTAGTGTACATGTAGGGATGTTCCCGGTAGAACTGTCCGTCCGAATAGAATCCAGAAGACACCGCGCCGGCAATTCTCTCTGCCGCTTCAGAAAAGCCGAGCGAAGACCAGACGGACAGTGAATCTGAATATTTCCGTCGGAAAAAATCGCCCGCTCCGTCCCACCATGCCGTTCCGACGCGATAGGGCAGGACGTAACGGAGGAACACCACAAAGGGGACATCGTCTTTCCAGGCTGATGTCCTCCAGCAATCCAGTGACTTGCGCACGTGGGCTTCGAGAAAATCGGGTGTTATGAAATCGACGTCTTTTGAATATGATGGGGCGACTGCTGGCTTTCCATGGATTGCCTCCAGACTGTCAGCGAGTTCATACAGTCCGGTAGCCGGAGAAATGCCGGGTTTGCGCAGGTAGTCGGAAATTGTAGTGTAAAAGATGGCATTTCCCCTGACCGAAGAAGTGTCAAGGGATGATTTCCCGGGCATGTTGGAAATCAGGAAGTCCATTGACCGGTCGTACTCCGTTCCCGCCCGGTCACATGAAGCAAAAAGAATGACGGCCATGAGAATGGCAATGGCTCGGTCTTTCATCTTTTACACGTTCTCAAAACAATCAAAAGAGGGATGTACCAGGTCAAGAATACAAGAAATTGATAAATGTTATCAACTCGTTAAGCGGCAACACCTCCACCAATTTCCCAACACTGAATTTCTCCCTGATGAACTGACGAAGCTGTTTGATTTTCGAGGAAGAACAGTTCATCATACCGGCTGTAGCCTCGATGCTTAGTCCATGGGCAAAGGCCGCCAGACAATATTTCTCATCATGGGTCAGTTTAGGTTTGCTAAACTTATCGACTTTCTGTCCGTGAAAAAATGTGTATTT
>JBJFDD010000160.1:0-2124 GCA_051889815.1 Candidatus Cryptobacteroides sp.
CTCCGGAACAGATGATGATGCGTTTTGAAGGACGGAAGGGCAAGAAATATCACATACTCGTCAATCCTTATCCGATTTTTCCGGACCACCTCGTGGTTGCAATAAACAAGCATCTCGACCAGTCGATTGCTCACCGCTATGTCGATATGCTCGACCTTGCGAGAAAATATATAGGTACGACATTTTTCTACAACGGTCCCCACAGCGGAGCTTCAGCCCCTGACCATCACCATTTCCAGGGGGCTCCACAGGGGCTCATTCCTCTTGAAAACGACGTTGACTCCTGCCTTACGGCCCTGAAGGACTCTTCCCAAAGCTCTGTGCTTCAAAGGATTGCTGGGCTTCCGGATGCGGAACTCTATCACTATGACCGCTTCACCAGCGGCGTTTTTGTGGTCCGCTCGGACTCCGTGAAATCGGCCGCCAAACTCTTCTACCGGCTCCTCGACTGTGCAGACATCCCGGAGGGGGATTACGAGCCGCGTTTCAACCTTTTCAGCTATTACAAGGGAGGGGAATTCCGTTCCATCGTGATTTTCAGAAGCCGCCACCGTTCCCATCATTATTTCTCTGAAGGTCCAGACCATCTTACCATGAGCCCGGGCTGCGCGGACATGGGAGGCGTTTTCATCGTGCCGGTGGAGAAGGAATTTGAAACGATAACCCAGGAGCTCCTTTCCGAAATGGTCAGCGAAGTCTCCATCACCCATCAGGAGCAGGACAGGATAATCGACCGCATCGTCCGCACTCAGCCTCTTCTTAATGTCGGAATCATGGCTGCGGAAGTGATTGATTTTGAGATACTTTCCGACGGCGCGGGAGAGCGGAGGGCTGTGCTCAGAGAAGGAAAAATCGAATATGACGGGGCCCTGTATGACGAATTGTATTTCGAAGCCCCGAACCTTTCAACAGCCTTTGCCGAAGCCTCGTTCGTGCTGCACAACGTCACAATCGGCAAGGATTTCCACTGGCAGAGAACTGAAAACCAGACATTTGCAGGCTCTCTGAAGATAATAGTCGCAGAAGGAAAGCTTCAGGCAATCAATGTGATAGGTGTTGAAGACTACCTTCTCAGCGTGATTTCATCCGAGATGAAGGCAAGCTGCTCGCTCGAACTTCTCAAGGCCCATGCCGTGATTTCGCGTTCATGGGTGATGTCGATGATTTCCCGCTCCGAGGGCGAGGGGCATACCGCTGTTCCTGACTATGTCCATGACCTTCCATCCCTGATTTCCGATATATGCGGAGGCGGTTCTTCTGCCGAAGGAGGGGACGGGAACGTTGTGGAATATGTCAAATGGTATGACCATCAGGACCATAAATATTTCGATGTCTGTGCCGATGACCATTGCCAGAGATATCAGGGACTCACCCGCGCAGCAGGCAGTACCGTCCGAAAGGCCGTGGATGCTACCTGGGGGCAGGTCCTGACCTTCGAAGGGAAACTTTGTGACGCCCGTTTCTCGAAATGCTGCGGGGGAGTGACGGAGGCTTTCGAAACCTGCTGGGAAGATGTGGAACATCCTTATCTTCAGCCACTTGCAGACACTCCGGAACATGCCGGCGGGCTTCATTGTTTCTGTGATACCTCTGATGAAAACGTACTTTCCCAGATCCTGAACAGCTATGACCTTGAAACCCGCGATTTCATGCACTGGGACGTGCGCTACACGAGGGAGGAAATCTCGAACCTCATTTCTTCAAAAAGCGGACACGACATCGGCCAGCTTGTGAGCCTGACACCGCTTTCAAGGGGAGGGTCGGGCCGGATCAGCAGGCTTGAAATCCGTGGCACCAGGAAGACAATCATAGTGGGCAAAGAATTGGAAATCAGAAGATTGCTTTCGGAAACCCATTTGAAAAGCTCTGCCTTCGAGGTTGAATACATTGGCGCTCCTGCAGGAGAATGGACCGAAATCGTCCTGCACGGACGGGGATGGGGCCACGGAGTCGGCCTCTGTCAGATAGGCGCTGCAGTGATGGCCTCGCAGGGCTATGAATACACACAAATCCTCTCCCACTATTATCCAGGAACCCAGATAAAGCGTTCAAATGAAGACAAATAAACCTTGGGCATGGATCCCAACCCTCTATTTTGCCGAAGGCATACCATATTTCATAGTG
>JBJFDD010000161.1:0-2114 GCA_051889815.1 Candidatus Cryptobacteroides sp.
AAGAAGAGGGATTCTCGAAGAACATCTTCGCCACCAGGACCCTGTACATGTAGCGGGAGGTTTCCTCGACCATCCAGAGATCCATCGCGTCCTCCTGCTTCTGGTCAGAGAGTTTCCTGGCAAGTCCGTTCATTCCGCCATTGTACCCTGCAGCCACATTCATCCAGGACCCGAACTTTGAATATGCCGCCTTCAGATAGGCACAGGCTGCCTCGGTCGATTTCTCGATGTTGTAACGCTCGTCCACCTCCTCATCTATGACAAGGCCGTACTCCCTGCCGGAAGCCTTCATGAACTGCCACAGGCCTGCCGCTCCGGCGGGCGACTGAGCCTTCGGGTCAAGATTGCTCTCGATTGCCATCAGGTACTTCAGGTCCTCGGGAATGCCGTTCATCTGGAGAATCGGCACGACCTGTTCGAAGATCCTGCGGGAACGCTTGAGCATCAGGATGGAGTTTGAGTGTGAATATGTAAAGGCTATCAGTTCACGGTCCATCCTTTCGATGATGTCGGGGCGCGACAGTCTGACGGTGTCACCCGCAAAGACAATCATCCGGGGAACCGGCGGAGGCATCACCCCCTCCTGCTGCGGCCTGTATATGGTTTGGGAGAAAGCGGCACAGAAGCCGCAACAAAGCACAGTCAAGCAAAATGCAAGTCTTTTCATAATCCGAAGGATGGTTTCTACAAATGTACTGAATTCCCCGGGGAATTGAAATAGTTGTCCGGAAGTTAAGGTTAAAAAACCCGCAGGGCACCTCAACCATTGTGAAAGCAAGATTAGTGTCGGCAGAAACGCCGGAGTGTCATGAAAGAAACCGGACAAAAAGTCCCGTCGGAAAGGAGCAGGGTGAGGTGCAGGGCAGCTGCGGGTTGGTGAAGTTTTCCAAGTTCAGGTCATGGGCCCTGCCATCTGGCCGGAACAAAAATAGAGTAGCGGAAAGCCTCCGCAAAAGATGTGGGACGAATATCAGGCAGTTATTTCCCTTTTTTTATGAAATGATATGAATTTTGAAGGACAAGTTCGTATATTTGTCGTCCCGGAGTTCCTGCTCCGGAGCCATGCAGGCCGGAATCCTGCCAGTCCAGCAGTAAGAATTGAGATTTATGAGCTTTTTTCGCGACTTTTTCATGTTGTTCAGAGGCACAAAGAATGTCTTTGTACCCATACTCGCAAAACAGACAGGCTTTCTGTGCCAGACATCAGCCATGCTTCTGGGAATGTTCGAAGACACCGGGACTTCTTCATGGAGCCGGGTGGAGCATGAAATCAAATCCTGTGAGGTCCAGGGAGATGCACTGCTCACAGAGTTTTTCGAGATGCTGTCAAAAAGTTGGCTTATCCAGATCAACAGGCTGGACCTGCAGGCTGTTGCCATGGCGATGGACGACTGCCTGGACGTCATCAAGGACACTTCCAAGGCAATTCTGATCTACGCTCCTGCCAAGCTTGATTCGAGGCTTAAGGAAATCGCGCAGATGGCTGCAGACCAGTCAGTTGCAATCAGGGAGATGATTCCACTTCTTGCGGACGTCAAGAAAAATGTCCATTCCATCAACCATTGCTGCGACAGGGTTACCGAGCTGGAACATGCCGCCGATGATGCCTACGAGGAGTACATCGGTTCGATATTCCACAACATGGAAGATTTCCGCGAGCTTGTCAAGTGCAAAGGTCTTGCAGAAATGCTTGAAAACGAAACAGATGCGTTCAAGAGAATTTCCGACAATGTCCGCAAGCTCCTCCTGAAGCACATTTCGGCCTGAGCTTCAGGCCAATCTTTTACAATTCGAAATGGCTGGGAACCGGGAATCTCCTTCCGAAAGCTTCCAGAAGCCTGGTCCTGTAGGCAGTGTATTTGCTTTCCGGGATATTCACATCATTGATGCACACGATTTTCCTGGTGGGAGAGCCAATGAATTTCTCCATCTGCGCGATGCCGGCCACCGCGAGGGAGTAATGTTTGTTGGAAATCTTGCGGTCTGCCGCCATTCCTTTCAGGCAAATATAGTCCGAGAATATGTACTGGTTGTAGTTGGAGTTCTCCCTCAAAGGAGTGACTGAAGAAAGCAAGTCCTTCTCCCTCAGGGAGTAGAGTTCTTCACAAAGGCTC
>JBJFDD010000162.1:0-2112 GCA_051889815.1 Candidatus Cryptobacteroides sp.
TTCAGGATCTTGACGATTCCGATCTTAGGATTACCTGAATATGTCACCTCGGAACCCTTTTCAAGATTCAGTTCAATGCTGTCTGAAGCATCGAGGCTGACAGTGATTCCGGCGAGATCCAAAGAGGCAGTCCCGACTTTGAATCCGGAAGCATCGACCTTGGCAGAGGAGCCTTTCCCCGAAATGGCCAGAGTGGATGCGCTTCCCGTAAGAAGGGTCTTGGATGAATTTGAAGGCTCAAGTTCAACATCCTTTGCCTTGCCGGTCAGGGAGACTTCGGACGAAGCCGAATTGGAGACCATGATCTTGTCGGCTTCAACCTGTCCGGTGATGACGCTGCTGCCGGAAGAAGTGATGTCTATCTTCTTGGCCTTGACATTCATCGAACCGATGTTCGCTTTCTTCGATGAGACCAGTTTGAATGTACCTTTGGCCTGTACTTCAAGGTTGTTGAGGACACTGTTGTCTTCCATGGTGAGCTCAAAGGAGTCACAAACCAATGGAAATTCAGAGACCAACGAACAATTAGAGCTCAGTTTAATTGAGTTAAGACTCGGGACATGAACAGTTACTTTAAGTACAGGGTCTGTAGAGCCCTTACCCTTGAAGGACTTCTTTATGTCCTTGGGAATTGATTTTTCATCAAGGTTGATGTAGAGGGTCTGGGACTTGACATAGCACTCGACATAGCTCTCAAGCACATCTTCCACTTCCATCTTTGTAGAATATGACTTGTCCTCGACCAGGTTGACCTGGAATCCTCCGGAAACGGAAAGGTTCTCGAATTCGCCATATTCATGCTCGACCGTTCTGGTCTGGGCAATTGCCGAAGCAATTGAAGCGATAGCCAAGATGACTATACCTAAAATTTTCTTACACATAGCATTAAATTAAAACTATCAAATTAATTCAGCTCAAGATTCCGGTCAGATCCCCTCCATCAACGTAGCCCATTCCTCAGTCTTCCTGTCGCACTCCCTCTTGAGCTCGAGATATTCCCGGGTCAGTTCCATGACATCGTCACTCTCACCCGGATTGGAAAGGACTGCCTCGATTCCGGACATTTTCTCTTCAACACGTGCGATTTCCGTCTCAAGATATTCAATCCTGTGACGCACTCTCCTCTCTTCCTTGGTAATGCTCCGCTTCTGCTCGAAAGTCTGCTGTGCAGCATTCTTCCTGTCCTGGCTTTCAGCATCCTTCTTCACTCCGAAGCGCCGCTCCAGTTCCTGAAGAGAATCAAGTTTCCTGCGCTCGAGGAATTCGGTGACACTTCCAAGATGTTCCTTGACCTTACCGTCACGGAACTCGTACATCTTGCCAACCAGTCCGTCGAGGAAATCACGATCGTGGGAGACAACAATCAACGTGCCATCATAGGCCTGCAGAGCCTGTTTGAGAATATCCTTGGACTTGATGTCCATATGGTTTGTCGGCTCATCCAGCGCCAGGACATTGTAGGGCTGCAGCATGAACTTCGCCATTCCGAGCCTTGCCCTTTCGCCACCGCTCAGGACGCTGACCTTCTTGTCGATGTCCTCTCCCCTGAACAGGAACTGGGCAAGAATATCCCGAAGCTTCACCCGGATATCTCCGACCGCAATGTTGTCCAGGGTTTCCCAGACAGTAAGATTCCGGTCCAGGACATCCTCCTGGTTCTGGGCATAATAGCCAATTGAAACATTGTAACCGACCTTGGCTTCGCCGCTTATCGGTTCGAGTTCACCGTTGATTACCCTCATCAAAGTTGTCTTGCCCTCGCCATTGCGGCCGATGAAGGCAACTTTCTCTCCCCTCCTGATTTCAATCTGCGCATCACTGAACACAGTCTTGCCCGGATATCCGACAGTCAGGTCAACAGCCTTGAATATCATGTCCCCCGCCCTGGGTGCAGGCGGAAACTTGACGGTCAGTGTCACATTGTCAGTCTCGTCAATCTCAATCCGCTCGAGTTTTTCAAGCTGCTTGATACGGGACTGGACCTGGTTAGATTTGGTCGGCTTGTACCTGAAGCGATTGATGAAGTCCTCTGTCTTCTCAATCATCCTGTGCTGGTTCTCATAGGCTGCCTGCTGCTGTGAAAGGCGCTCCGCCCTGAGCTGGAGATATTGG
>JBJFDD010000163.1:0-2101 GCA_051889815.1 Candidatus Cryptobacteroides sp.
GGTACAACCTCCTTACAGCCAAGAATCTCGATGATGTCGTGGCAATTCGACTCTTCCAGATCCTGAGCAACACCAGTGAGCCGCTCTATTTCTCTCTCGAGAGGATAAAGGGCATACTCGGCCTTCAGGACAAGTACGTTTCCAATCCGACGGGGTTCATCCGGAGGGTCATTGAACCGGCAGAGAAGGAGATAAAGGAGAAGTGTCCTTTTGAAGTGGTCCATGAACTGGCTTACGATCAGGCATCCAGAAAGGGACGTCCTGCAATCATAGGCCTGACCTTCAGAAAGATACTCAAACCTACAATCCTGAAGAATCCAGAGGATGTCCTTGATGCGCAACTGCTGAATGTGCTCATCAAGAACTTCGGGTTTGACGACAGGGGAATCCGCTCAAATCTCAAACTGTTCCTTGACCTTAAAGATACTGGGGTTGATATAGTGAAGTTCCTTTTGGGGATAGAGGACAAGGCAAAGCAGGCCTACAGTCCTCAGGGTTATGCAATCAAGTCACTGCAGAATCTGCTGAGCGGAATCAAACCTCCTCAGAAGAGACCTTTCGTGAGTCCACGCACACCCGTCAAGCCAATCGTGGATAAGGCTCCGGTGGGGAAAAGGAAGGAAACATCGGCGGCAAAGAGTAGCAGGAAGACTGGAGGAAGGCTTGATGTGAAGAATGCAGATGAGTTCGGGAACTCCGGACTGGAAGAAATCTAACACCTGACGCGTATGGATGAGAAAGCTAAGGAGAATGCCATGAGATACATGGCGAAGGTGGTTGAAAATACTCCTCCTCCCTCCAAGTTCGCAATAGATCTCCCTGAGTCAAGGGAGACGACCGAGTGCATGCTGCTGGGGATGTACGGTGCCGAGGTGAAATACCGTGACATGGAGTTCGTGCTCGACGACTCGACTGTGTCAAAGGTAGAGAAGGTGGTCAAGTGGATGTATGATTCCCGCAAGAGGGGACTGCTGCTCTGCGGTACGCTCGGCAACGGGAAGACCACGATGCTCCGTTCCCTGAAGAAAATCTTCGGGTTCAATGCCGTCTACTACGAAGCCCAGTCTCTGTACAACCATTTCAGGCAGTACCAGAACTTTCCTGAGATTTCCACGAAGGCCGTTCTCTTGATAGATGATCTTGGAGTTGAGCCTCCGACCTACAACGACTTCGGTGAGGTCCGTTATCCCCTCGCAGAGTTCCTGATGATCCGCTACAAGCAGAACCTGCCGACGGTGATAGCAACCAACTGCACATTTGAGCAGCTGGGAGAGAGGTACGGTGACCGTCTCCAGGACAGGATGAAGGAGATGTATGCCATGATCAGCTATAAGGAGCCTTCTTATAGAAAGTGAGTTAAAAACGCAAATAATCTATTATAGATATGCGTATTTTGTAATGTTTCGTTAATAACGCATAATATTGTAGGTTAAGATAAGATAATAAACGAACAAATTGAATGGTGTTGAAAAACCCTTGCTGCAGGCTCCTCAGAGGCTGGTTTTGGGGCTTATTAAACGAACATTTTTAATGAGTGATTTCTAAGGGATGGCTTACAGGAAATACGACACCTGCTTCTTCGAGCGTTACGCGATGCTCCAGCTCAGAAGCCTTCTCGGTCATAAGTTCGACCTCCTTGTGAACCGGGACAGGCCTGACCTCCAGTCTCCAGACGGGAGGTCCCTCGGTATAGAGGTGACCCGCGCGATGGAGGGCGGACGGCAGGCGGCGCTGAAGATGCTCAAGGACATATCCGGTATCTCCGCCACGGAAGGGGAGAGCGACGCAGACCTTGCGGCCATGCAGTTAAGCGGTTACGGTTACGGCTTGCGTGAGGGAACCTATATCGGCGGAATTGAGCTCGGATACTGGTTGGGTGCCCGCCCGATGAAGGAGATTATATCCAACAAGGTTGGAAAGGTGTCGTCAGGCTTCTACGGCGAGTTCGACGAGTTCGGACTGTTCGTATTTTCGAATGATCCGCTGTCTCTGGAGAATGCATATTCTGCAGTCAGTTATATCCTGGAGCTACAGAAGAACACCGATACCCGATATTCCAGACTGTATATCTCTGCCGTTCAGGACTTCTATGCCTGCAACC
>JBJFDD010000164.1:0-2091 GCA_051889815.1 Candidatus Cryptobacteroides sp.
GCTCAGAACTATCTTATCCCTCAGGGATATGCAATCGCAGCTACCTCTTCAGCTCTCAAGATGCGTGATGAGACCATCCGCCAGAGAGCTCACAAGGAGGCCAAGCTCGTTGCCGATGCTGAGGCTCTTGCAGCAAAGATTGCTGCAACACCTGTAAAGGTTACTGTCAAAGTCTCCGAATCAGGCAAGATCTATGGTTCAGTTACTTCAGCCCAGGTTGCAGAGGCTCTGCAGTCTGCCGGTGTTGAGGTTGACAAGAAGCACATCACTCTTCCAGAGATCAAGGCTGTCGGTGAGTACGAGGCTGTTGTAAAGTGCTACAAGGCAGTCAAGGCTACTGTAAACGTTGAAGTTGTAGCTGAGTAATCAGTTCCGACAATAGAAAAGAGGCCGGCTGGTTTTTCCAGCGGCCTCTTTTACTTTATTTCTTTCCCTATCCTTCAGCAGTGCAGGCTCTACCAGGCAGGCGTGGCCATCCGCGGCCACGTAAGCGGAAGGGGCCCGCGACGAAGTCGTGGGAAGGATGGAGTCGGAACTTGTTCCGACGGAACCATGCCTGGTAGAGCCTGCACTGCTGACGGAAAAGGTCTATCAGAGGGAATCTCCGAAGTCTTCCTTGAACTTGGCAACAAGATCCTCCTGCCAATGTCCGATTTCCTTCATTGTACCGAAGAAGAACCTCAGCACTTCCGGCTCCTCAACCCACTGCAAGCCGCCGATGAGATTCCTGTTGTCCCAGAGCCACTTCACACGGTCTGCAACATACTTGATCTGCGACAAGGTGAAAACCCTTCTCGGAACTGCAAGACGCTGGAGTTCAAGTTCTGCGTACCTCTCTGTCCCGTCAGGTTCGCGCTGTTCTGAAACCGTTCCCCGCTCCATTCCGCGGATTCCGCTGACGATGTAGAGAGCACAACCCACAGCTGCTGCCGGATACTGGTTGTGAGGAAGGTCCGGAACAAACTCACCTGCGTTCAGATGGCAGCCCAGACCGCCCGCAGGAAGGATTACCGGTACTCCGTAGTCATCCAGTTCCTTGCACAGAGCTTCAATGAACAATGGACCCTGGCTGATATACTCCATGTCCAGGGATTCGTACAGGCCCTGGGCCATTGCCTCCATTGTCCTGACATCCATACCTCCGTAGGTGAGGAAACCTTCGTACAGAGGAATGAAAGACATCATCTCCTTGGTGTACTTGGGGTCTTTTGAACAGATGATTCCGCCCTTTGCGAAACTGAGCTTTCTGGCCGAGAAGTAGATTATGTCGAAATGGTCTGCAAGGAGATGATAGATGTCCTTGATTTCCATGTATTTGCATCTGGCTTCGCGGGTCTTCATGAAATAGACGTTGTCCTGGAGCAGGGAAGCGTCAAGGACTGATTTGACGCCCTTCTTGTGGCAGATGTCGGTGACAGCCAGCATATTCTCAAGCGACACAGGCTGACCTCCGATCAGGTTCGTCCCCGCTTCCACACGCACGAATGCAACCTTGTCTGCACCGATTTCATCAATCTTGCTCTCAAGATTGTCCAGATTGTAATTTCCCTTGAACGGGTCATCTGTCTGCGGGACCAGGCCTTTCGGGTCCACCAGTTCCTCCACGGAACCGCCGAGCCTTGTGATATGTGCCTTGGTGGTCGTGAAATGGAAATTCATCAACGCAACCATTCCCGGCTTCACATAAGCCTCTGCCAGGATGTTCTCGCAGGCTCTTCCCTGGTGCGTCGGAAGGACATTGTCGCATCCGAACACTTCCTTGACTGCCGCCTTTACCCTGTTGAACGTCTCACAGCCCGCATAGGCATCATCAGCCTGCATCATGGCTGCAAACTGAAGATCCGACATCGCGTTGACACCTGAGTCGGTGAGCATGTCCAGATAGACATCCTTGTTCTGGAGCAGGAACGTGTTGTTCCCAGCTTCCTGGATTTTTCTCAGACGTTCCTCGACAGGCAGAAGGTTCAGTTTCTGTACCATTCTGACCTTGTGCATCTCAAGAGGCACCTGATTTTCTGACTTGTAAAACTTTACTGCCATAATTTTAGTGTATTGTGATTAGTGTGTTGCCTTTTTTGAATGTCCCGTCAG
>JBJFDD010000165.1:0-7540 GCA_051889815.1 Candidatus Cryptobacteroides sp.
AAACCACCCGTCAAGATACGCTTTTTCTACGAAAAATGGAAGAATCCTGAACGAATTCCAACTTCTCTACATCACGGAAGGCAAAGGAAAATTCCAGTCGGAGACGCTTGGCCGCCAGAAGGCAGTATCGATTTCGAAAGGCAACATGTTCCTGCTGTTTCCGGGAGAATGGCACACCTACTCCCCCGACAAGACTACAGGATGGAAGGAATATTGGATCGGGTTTAACGGGAAATTCGCCGAAAACCTGCTCAAGGAAGGATTCATCAGCAAGAGCAAGCCGATCTTCAATGTCCACCTGCACGAAGACATCGTCGATCTCTACAACGAAGCCATCAAAATCTCGACATCCCAGGAGTCGGGCTTCCAGCAGGTGCTGGCAGGAATAGTGGACAGGCTGCTGGGACTTGCATATTTCAAAGACAGGAACTCCCTGTTCGAGGAATCAGACACAGCAGACAAAATCGGACAGGCAAAGCTCATGGTCTTTGAGAACTACACGACCATAACGCCAGAAGAAATAGCGGCAAAGCTCTGCCTGAGCTATTCTTCCTTCAGGAAAACTTTCAAGGAATATACCGGTTTCTCCCCTGCCAAATTCATCAACGATGTGAGGATGAGAAAAGCCAAGGAACTGCTGACCAACACTTCGATGAACATCAAGGAAATCGCCTACAGTGTCGGCTACAACAACCACGACTACTTCTTCACAGCGTTCCGTCATTCGACCGGACAGACCCCTGCCGAGTACCGAAGAATGACCCAGGGGAAATAAGGTTGACATTCAATTTTTGACACGGAATCTGTCGAGATTGACAGATAGCAGGACCACCTGTTGCCAACCTTCATATCCGTTTCCGGAGAAATGGAACCGGTTCGAAATCCGGAGATTCAGGATGCCGGCAACAATCGGCTGATAGTACAAATCCAGTCTGTCATATACTCCAGGGACCTTCCAGTCGCCGTTTGGAGAAATTCTGTAGAAAGGGTTCCCCCGGTATAGGGAAGAAGAATAGGCATTGCCGTCCGGACCCTCCAGGTCATAGTAAGGCATCTGTCCCATGCCGTAGTATATTTCATTTCTGATACCGAAATTGCGCTTGCGGACATCGAGCGAGACCTGCCCTCCGAAGGCATATTCAAGCCCAGTGGAATTGCGCCGGTCCTGATGGATTCCCTGGATGTAGTGAAAGGTCAGGGACAGCCGGTCGAAAGGGGTCCGGCAAAGCCTTTCAAAACCGAAGTAAAGGAAAGGGGCGAGGGTGGCGTTGTCAATCACACCGGAATATTCCAGGGAGTTGGCATAGTGGTGAAGACTTGCCACCCACCCGGCATGGATCCATTTTGAAAGGCTGCCCTTGCCGTAGGACTGGATAATGAACTGCTCCCTTCTGCGGCTGCCGAAGAGACCAAGCCAGTCGAGGCTTAGTTCATAATAGGAACGGGAATTTGCAGATGTGACAAGAATACCTTCCAGGTTGCTGTCATAAAACCGGTTGGCATCGGAAAGGAACAGCGAGGGTATGTCTCTTCCAGGCATGTCTTCCTTGGGTGTGTCCGGGTTCCCGAAGACAGAATACCTCCTCGGAAAGATTCCCGCATAGCCTTTGACGGTCGTCTTCGGCAGACTCGCTTCGATTGCGTACCAGAGGGTCATTTCGCGCAGAAGCCCCGAGTTTACGCTGTTCCGGAGTTCTTCGGAAGTCGGGGAATCCCCCATGTTCTTGAATATGTCGATGCCGAGCATTATCCTTTGCTGGACATCGGCAGACGAAGGCAAGGACAGGCCGATGGCGGGGGTAAGCCTGGCGGCATGGATGGTACGGGAGTCGGTGAAGGATTCTTGCCCGGAGTCGAACTCACGGTTGTCGAAGCAATATTCGAAACCGAGGTCATAGACGAGTTGGGGCCTGGACTGCGCCATGCATTCCACGGAACACAAGACTGGAAGCAGAAGAAGCAAAACGGCTCTTTTCATAAGGGCAGGACAAAGGGCATAAATGAATATGCTGCAAAATTAATCGAAAAAGAGTAATTTCGCTGCCATGAACGAAATAAAACTTCAGACCCCCGTCGATCCGGGCAGGAGCACGGTAGAAATTTCTCCAGGAGACACTGCCGTCGTCCTCGGAAGCTGTTTTGCCGACAGCATCGGAAAGAAGATGTCGGACTTCGGGTTCGATGTCTGTGTCAACCCTTTCGGAACCCTTTATAATCCGGTTTCGATAGCATCGGCGGCATCCACACTTGCCCGTGACGGCATATTCAAGGAGGAAGACTGCGTCCGGATGGGTGCCGGCTCGGACCTTTTCTGTTCATTCAGCCACCACACTTCCTTCGCGAGGGCGACCCGGGAAGAGTTCCTTGAATATGCCAACACCTCCGTAAGGGCGGCATCGCAGATGTGGCACCGGGCGTCCAAGGTTATCCTGACCCTGGGCACGGCATGGTGCTATGAGCATATTCCCACTGGAAGGACTGTCTCCAACTGCCTGAAAATCGATGGCCGCCAGTTCAGGCGCTACCGCCTGGACGTTGACCGGACTGCCGGACTGCTCCGGGGAATCATGGATGAGAATCCGGGAAAGGAGTTCATATTCACAGTCTCCCCCATCAGGCACCTGAAAGACGGCGCGCACGGCAACCAGCTCAGCAAGAGCACGCTGCTTCTTGCCATCGAGCAGGTCATCTCTGAATATCCCGGGAGGGCGGACTATTTTCCTGCCTACGAGATAGTGCTGGACGAGTTGAGGGACTACCGCTTCTATGCAGATGACCTGGTACATCCGTCCGCCCAGGCGGTGGAGTGCCTGTGGTCAAGATTCCTGGATTTCTGCCTGCCTGAAGGTGAAAGGGAGGAAGTGCGGCGGAGGGAGAAGATGATGAAGCGCTCCGGACACCGTCCCCTGCACTGAAACGCCCCGGAGGGAGAAATGTACGGAGTTGAAATAATGCACTGGAATTTGTATATTTGCAGGTCCGTTCCGGGATATTCATCTACGACAAAAAGATTCAACAGATATGTTCGAGAACTTACAGGAAAGACTTGAAAGGTCATTCAAGATACTGAAGGGAGAAGGCAAGATTACCGAAATCAATGTTGCCGAAACGCTCAAGGACATCCGCAGGGCCCTGCTGGACGCCGATGTCAGCTACAGGGTAGCAAAGGATTTCTGCGACAAGGTCAAGGCCACTGCAATGGGCCAGAATGTGCTTACCGCAGTGAAGCCGCAGCAGATGATGGTGAAAATCGTCCACGACGAACTGGCGTCCTTCATGGGCAGCAGTTCCCAGGACATCAACATCAAAGGCAATCCGGGGATAGTCCTGGTCGCCGGCCTGAACGGTTCCGGAAAAACAACCTTCAGCGCCAAACTTGCCGCCAACATCAAGAGCAAGAGGGGCATGAAAGTCCTGCTGGCCGCCTGCGACACCTTCCGCCCTGCCGCAATCGAGCAGTTGAAGGTTCTCGGAGAAGGAATCGAAGTGCCGGTTTACACCGAGGAGGGGGTCAAGGATCCAATCTCAATTGCAAAGAATGCAATCGCAAAGGCAAAGGCCGAGGGATATTCAGTAGTGATTGTCGATACCGCCGGACGTCTTGCCGTGGACCAGGAACTGATGGATGAGATTTCAGCCCTCCACGATGCCGTCAGGCCGACTGAATCCCTGTTCGTGGTCGATGCGATGACCGGCCAGGATGCTGTGGAGACAGCGAAGGTATTCAACGAAAGGCTTGACTTTGACGGAGTGGTACTTACCAAGATGGACGGTGACACCAGGGGCGGTGCAGCACTTTCTATCAAGTATGTGACCGGAAAGCCTATCAAGTTCGTTTCCACAGGCGAGAAAATGGATGCCCTGGATGTTTTCCATCCGGAACGTATCGCGGACAGGATTCTCGGGATGGGAGATGTTGTCTCCCTCGTCGAGAAGGCCCAGGAGCAGTTCGATGAGAAGCAGGCCAGGGAAACCCGCAAGAAGCTCGCAAAGGACAAGTTCGGCCTGATGGATTTCTACAACCAGATCCAGCAGGTCAAGAAGATGGGCAACATCAAGGACCTGGCAGGAATGATTCCGGGCATGGGAAAGGCCCTGAAGGATGTGGATATCGACAACGACATCGCATTCAAGGGCATCGAAGCCATCATCATGTCGATGACTCCGGAAGAGAGGGACAATCCGGAAATCATCAACGGAAGCCGCCGGAAGAGGATTGCAGACGGCAGCGGCACGAACGTGGTCGAGGTAAACAAGCTCCTGAAGCAGTTCGAGGCTACCCGCAAGCTGATGAAGACAGCCCTGACCGGCAACCTTGCACAAAGAATGAGGGGGATGAGAAGATAATCCCGTCCCCTGCTTCAACCCGGCCTGTGCCGGTCATTCTCCTGCAAAATAATCCTTGCGCCTTCTCGCCTCGCTGACACGGTCTGAATAGACTGCCGGGGCGAAAGGTCTCATGTTGTAGCGGGATGCCATGACAGAACCGTAGGCACCCGCACTGCGGATGGCAATCATGTCGCCGCGCCGGCTCTTCGCCAGCAGACGTTCCTTCCCGAAGGTATCAGCGGATTCGCAGACAGGACCGACCACGTCATAGACACGGTTCTCACGGGTGTCATTGTCGTCGTAGTGAGCCGAGAGATTCTCTATTTTGTGGTACGAGCCGTAGAGGGCCGGACGGATCAGGTCATTCATTCCGGCATCCACCATCAGGAAGTTGCGGTTCTCCCCTTTCTTGACATAGAGCACCTGGGTGATGAGCGAGCCGCACTGGGCGACAAGGGAGCGTCCGGGTTCGATGTGGACCGTCTGGTCCGGACGGTGCCTGAGGTTGTTGTGGATGGTCATGAACCAGGTCTCGAAGTCTGCTATCGGATTGCGGTCAGGGTCATCATAGTCGATGCCGAGGCCTCCTCCCAGGTCGATGTTCCTGACGACCACGCCATTGGACTCGAAACGGGAGACGATGTCATTGACCTTCTCACATTCGAGCCGGGTGATGTCCGACACCTCAAGAATCTGGGAACCGATGTGGAACTGGAGACCGTAGAAATCGATGTTCGGATCCGTGGTCACCATTGCCGCTGCCTCATCGAAGCTCCTGTCGGAGATGCCGAACTTGTCCTCGTAAAGGCCGGTAGTGATGTAGTGGTGGGTGTGCGGATCGATGTTCGGATTGATCCTGAGGCTGATTGTAGCCTTGCGCCCTAGCCTCCGGGCGATGTCGGAGATGATCTGGATTTCCTCGAGGGATTCCACGACAAAGGCGCCGATACCGACCTGGAAGGCCTGGCAGATCTCCTTGTCGGTCTTGCCCACTCCGGCAAAGAAAATGTCCTTCGGAGCATAGCCGCAGGAGACTGCAAACTCGATTTCGTCTCCGCTGACACAGTCAGCACCGAGCCCTTTGCCGCTGAGGATGTCGTTCAGGCGGCGGTCGGAGTTGGCCTTCACCGAGAAATGGACCTTGATGCCGGTCCTGTCGGAAAGTTCCTTGACAAGGTCGGCAGTCTTCTCGAAAAGTTCGATATCGTAGTAGTAGAAGGGGGTCGCCACCTTCTTGAAAGTCTCGAAATCAGGGATATTCAACATAGTCTCGTCGTTTTATGGAATTGCAAAGATAGCAAAATCTCGCAATTAACAGCAAAACGGCAGGAAACAGGCTCAGTCGATGTAGAATTCCCGGCGGTACTTGTAGTCGGAGCGGAGCGATTCGAATTCCTCGGGGGCAGTGCGGAGCATGAAGTCGTCCGTGAAGACAGGATAGTTGTACTGGAGCAGGGATGCAATCTCCCCCTGGGTCTTCCCCTTGATGTCAAGTTTGACGGACTCCAGTTCAAGATATTCAGTCTTCGGGAAGAAATCGTAGAGGGGTTCGATGGCAAAATACCTCGCAAAGGCGCGGACCGCTGCCGCAGTTCCGTTCTGCTTGCCCCTGTAGGAATATCCCGCAATGTGCGGGGTGGCGATGTCGGTCATTTCGAGGAGTTCGCTGTCGATGTCGGGTTCATGGTTCCAGGTGTCGATTATCAGCGCCTTGAATTTCGTGGCATGGCGCTTCAGGGCAGCCTCATCGACGACCTCCCCCCTTGCGGCATTTATGAATATGCTGCCGTCCTTCATCCTCGAGAAGAAGGCGTCATCACACATCCCTACAGTCGAAGGCTCCAGAGGAACATGCATGGTGACGATGTCCGAAAGTGCAAGAAGTTCCTCCAATGAAGTGAAGCCGTAGGGACCTTCAGCCTCCATTCTCGGAGGGTCGTTCTTGAGAACCTTGAAACCGAGTATTCCGGCAACCCTTTCGACAAGCTTGCCTACGTTGCCGGCACCGACGATTCCTAGGGTCATCCCATCAAGGGAGAACCCCTTGCGCGCGGCGACACCGTAGAGGGCGGAGAAGACATAGTTCATCACTCCCCCGGCATTGCAGCCGGCTGCATTTGTCACAAGGATGCCCCGCGAGTTGCAGTAATCGAAGTCTATATGGTCAGTACCGATAGTCGCGCTAGCTATGAACCTGACCTTGCTTCCTTCAAGGAGCGAGGCATCGCACCGGGTTCTGGTCCTGACCAGAAGGGCTGAAGCATCGGAGACATCTTCAGGGCCTATCTGGCGGCCCTCCTTGCGTACCACTTCGGCATAAGGGTCGAGGACCCCGTCGAGGAACGGAATGGCGGCATCGACGACCACCTTGATTTTTTCCGGCATATTCATTCTATTTTGTCATTTGATTATCAATTGCTTGACGTACCCAACCACCTTGCTTTCGCCGTCGAAGAGGGAATCAGTGGCAAGATGGGAGTTGAGAGCTTCCACAAGCTGGGCTTTCTGCATCTCAAGATGGCTTCGCACCATTGAGGAAGAAACGGTCACAAAGAGTTTCCCTCCACGGTAGAAACGGTTGAGGGTGAATTGGGAAGCGCCCGATACCGCATCCCAGGCATCGAAAACCCGCTGGGTGTTCAGCCTTGCGGTGAGGCCGTTCTGGCGTATGAAAAACCTCATCAGGGTGTCCATCCCGATAGCTTCCTTTCTCGGCACTCCTTTTATCTTTTTGTACTCCGGCATATTCAAAGAATCTTGATCCAGGCTTTCAAATCCTGGTGAACTTGCCCCCGGAGGCCTCGAAATAGGTCCTGTCGGCAGTCAGGCCGTCAACGATTCCCGCCATCCTGACCTTGTTGCTGTCAGTGATGAAAATCTGGCCGTAGTCGCTGCCGGCAACCATTCCGAGAAGATTCGAGATGCGGTTCATGTCGAGTTTGTCGAAGACATCGTCCAGGAGGAGAATCGGAGGGAAGCCGTATCTGCGCTTCATGATTTCGTACTGGGCGAACTTCAGGGAAACCAGGAAGGATTTCTGCTGGCCCTGTGAACCGCAGCGGCGGATCGGATAGCCGTCCATGCTGAAGATGAAGTCGTCCCGTTGAACTCCGGCAGTAGTGTAGCGCATAGCAAAGTCCCTGAAGCGGCTTTCGGCAAGGATGTCCTTGAGGCTGCCCCGGTCCATGTCGGTACGGTACTCGATGGAAAC
>JBJFDD010000166.1:0-2080 GCA_051889815.1 Candidatus Cryptobacteroides sp.
GGTGTAACCGCTGACTCCGTTGGCATCGGTGTAGCTTGCTACATAGTCGAGGAAGTTGGTCTTGATGTCGTGACGGGTGTAGCGCATATTCGTGTCACCCATGATCACTGCAGGGCGCTTGTTGGCAGCGGCCTGCTTGAGGACATAGTCGCGCAGCTGGCGGAGCTGGCCGAGGACTGCCTTGACATAGGAGTTGGACTCGGTGTTGCCGCTGCCGCTGTAGGTGTTCATGTGGGTGATGTAAACGTCGATCACGACTCCATCGGCCACGGTCACTTCATAGTGCCTGAATCCTTTCTTGATGCAGGTATTGGCACCGCCGGTGAGTCCGCCATATTCAGAAGTGTACTGGACCATGGTCTCGCCGGTGGCGGAGATGCCGTCCTTCTTCCAGAAGAAGCACATTCCGTCGGTGTCGGCACGCTTGGTCAGCTGGGCGGAGCTGATAGTGCCGCGGTAGGTACCGGCATTGTAGTTGGAAAGTCCGGCTGCGAGCTGGGAGTGGTACTCGAAGTCCTCACTTGCTGCAATGATGTCCCAGCCGAGAGTGTTGGCGATGTTGGCCATCGAAGTAGTTCCTGATGCCCCCGGGCCGTCGGAGTTGATCGTGATGAAGGAAATCTTCTTCGGAAGTCCGTCAACGTTGAAAGCGGCTGCCTTGAAGGTTCCGGTCGTGACTTTCGTGACAGGCTCCGGATCCGGCACTGGGAGAGGGTCAGGCTCTGGCTCTGGCTCAGGTTCTGGCTCAGGTTCAGGCTCAGGCTCCGGTTCCGGTTCAGGCTCCGGTTCCGGTTCAGGCTCAGGCTCCGGTTCCGGCTCAGGTTCCGGCTCAGGTTCCGGCTCAGGAAGAGGCTCCGGTTCCGGATCTGTTCCGCTGCCCGGAGCGACGCCATCCACGACGAGGACATCGGCATATTCAGCAAGCACAAGCTCCCAGACAGCCGCCTTGCCTGCTGCCAAAGTCTCCTCGACAGGCAGGTCGAGAACTGCCTCGTGTCCGGCTGTGGTGATGGTGAAACGGATAGAGTCGCCAGCCTGGATGACCGGAAGCACGCATGCGTCTCCAGTCACGGTCCCGTCAAGCATTACTCCGTCTTCCCAGTCCAGGGTGATGCCGGTCTCAGTTCCATCGCTTGAGATCGCACCTGTAGAAGCATTGAAATGGAATTCTCCTGCGATTGCAGTCTCTGCACCATCGCGCCTGACGCTGACAGCAACAGTCTTCAGGACATCCCCCTCGAGGGCGGTACCGGCTGCATCAAGGCTGACACGCATCACGGAAACGATGTGGGAGAACGTCATAGTGTAGGTGTTCGAGAAGAACGAAGTCCTCTTCAGGGTACCCGTCTTGTAGGCCCCGTGGAGGATGCCGCTCTTCATCTCCTGTGAGGCAGGAATGGTGCCCAGGCAGTCTGAATATGTGCGGCCGCTGTTGTCGGCGCCATAAGGGTAGTAGGCATATTTCGGAGTGTAGTACCCGCTAACCGGGGCAAACTTGGGATTGGACTCGTTTCCGGTTGTCTTCCTGACGAAACGGATGTGGTTGCCGTTGCGGTCAAACACGCCGAGGTCGTCCCCGGAAGTCCACACGGTGCTGAGCGTTCCGTCACCGGAAATGCTTGAGACACTGGTCTTTGTCAGCACGAATGGAGATTCGCATTCGGCGATGACAATAGGGGAATCCTCCTCCTGGAAGACTTCCTCCCGGGCGCACGAACAGCAAAGGGCCGCCAGCAGCACCGCAGTAAAAGTGATTCTTGTCTTGTTCATATTCTTGGTCTGAATTGGTGTTATTTTCCATGTCGGTCGTGCAAGCCCGCCAGGACAAACCGCCATTGTCTATGAATATGTTGACACAGGCAGCGAAAGCCCCGTCAGAACGTGCTTTCATTGACAGTGAAGCTGTCCGTCGCGTTGTTGATGAGAGTGTTCATCCCATTCAGGCGGGCAGTGTAGCACTCGATGAGATTCGCTATCACAGCCTCATAAGTCGTCAGGTTCTCGTCACCGGCAAAGTCGCTGAATCCGCTCGGATAGCCGGCATTCAGGGCTGACGCGGTGCCCGGCCACATTGTGCTCT
>JBJFDD010000167.1:0-7492 GCA_051889815.1 Candidatus Cryptobacteroides sp.
TGAAATTTCAACTCTAACCTTGTCCCCGAGAAGGATATGGATGAAATTCATCCTCATCTTGCCGGAGATGTTGCAGAGAAGGACATGGCCGTTCTCGAGTTCCACCTTGAACATTGCGTTAGGAAGAGTCTCGATCACTCTACCGTCTTGCTCTATTGCGACTTGCTTGGACATTGAAAAAACACATTAAAATTTACCAGTACTTTCAATATAATCAAATGTTGACAGCTGTTCAGCCTTTCCGTGACGGACAACAACCGTAAGTTCGAAATGAGCTGATTTCTTGTGGTCTGCAGTGTGTACAGCCCAGCCGTTGCGGGCCAGGTAGACACCCCTGCTTCCGGCATTGATCATCGGCTCGATGCAGATGACCATCCCGTCGACAAGCCTTGTCCCGTGGCCGGCGCGTCCGAAATTCGGAACTCCCGGGGCCTCGTGCATCGACCTGCCGAGTCCGTGTCCTTCAAGTTCACGGACCACAGAGAAACCATATTCCTCAACATAAGATTGCACCGCGTGTCCTATGTCACCGACTCTGTTCCCGGCCACTGCAGCCTCGATACCCTTGTAGAGGGAAGCCTTCGTGACTTCAAGAAGTTTACGGGTCTCGGCGGACACTTCCCCGACAGGGAAAGTGTAAGCCGAATCGCCGTTGTAACCTTTGTACAGCGTTCCTATGTCAGCAGTGAATATGTCGCCTTCCTTGAGGACATAGTCCGACGGAAAACCGTGGACGACGACATCATTCACAGAAGCGCAGATCGCTGCGGGAAAACCCTCGTACCCAAGGAAGCTCGGAATCGCGCCATTGTCACGGATAAAGGTCTCAGCCACCTCATTCAACTTCGCAGTTGTCACACCAGGGGCGACCCACTTTCCGACCTCTGCCAAGGTCCTGGAAACCAGGATGGCGTTCTCGCGCAAGAGCTCGATTTCTTCCTCTGTCTTAGGTCTAACCATCGTCATTCAATCATCAAAAAACTACATGCCTGAACGTCCGCTGATGCGGCCGGTCTTCATCAGACCGTCGTAATGACGCATCAGGAGATAACTTTCAATCTGCTGGAGAGTGTCAAGAACCACACCGACAAGAATCAGGAGCGAAGTGCCGCCGAAGAAACCTGCGAATGCATCGCTGACTCCGAAAATCCTTGCGATAGCAGGAAGGATGGCAATGACTGCGAGGAAAATCGAACCAGGGAGAGTCACTCTTGACATGATGTCGTCAAGGTAATTCACGGTTGGCTTTCCAGGCTTGACACCAGGGATGAAACCGCCGTTCTTTCTCATATCCTCGGCCATCATCGTCGGATTGACGGTAACGGCGGTATAGAAATATGTGAAAATCACGACGAGCAAACCGAAGATGAGGTTGTACCAGAATCCGGTATAGTTGCTCAGGGTAGCTGCGAGTCCTCTTGTAGCATCAAATCTCGAGAAGAGGAGCGGGAAGAGCATCAATGCCTGGGCGAAAATGATAGGCATAACGCCGGCAGCATTGATTTTCAGAGGAATATACTGACGCACCCCACCGTACTGCCTGTTGCCGACAACTCTCTTGGCGTACTGTACAGGAACTTTCCTGACTGCCTGGACAAGAGCGATGGTGGCAACAATGACAAGGAACCAGACGATGAGCTCGGCAATGAGGGCCATCGGACCTCCGGTAGCGGTGGTCGAAAGCTTGGTACCGATTTCAGTCATGAGGCCGAACGGAAGACGGGCTACGATACCGATCATGATGATCAGGGAGATACCGTTGCCGATACCGCGGTCAGTAATTCTTTCACCAAGCCACATCACGAACAACGAACCGGCCATCAGGATGATGGTAGCGATGAGGTTGTAGGCGAACCGGCTCCATCCGAACTGGGTTTCGGCAAGGAAGGCCGCTGCCGGGATCTGTGAATGGATCGAGGCAATGTAGGCCGGGCCCTGGATGCAGAGGATGGCGACAGTGAGGAACCTGGTGTACTGATTGATCTTCTTGCGGCCGCTCTCACCTTCCAACTGGAGTTTCCTGAAGTAAGGCACGAACATGCCGAGAAGCTGGATGACAATGGATGCAGAAATGTACGGCATCACTCCCAGCGCAAAGATGGAAGCGTTGCCGAACGCACCGCCTGAGAACATGTTCAAGAGACCGACGAGACCGCCCTGGGTGCTTGTCTGAAGCTGTGCAAGCATGGTGGTGTCGATACCCGGAAGAACGATGAAGCATCCCAACCTGTAGATCAGGATGAGAAGCATCGTGTAACCGAGTCTCGTACGGAGTTCCTCGATCTTGAAGATGTTCTTGATTGTTTCTATGAACTTCTTCATTTCTATTCACCGATTACGATTGCCTTGCCACCGGCGGCCTCGATCTTGGAGACTGCGGATGCTGAAAAGGCATCGGCGGTGACAGTGATAGCTACGTTGATGTCTCCGTTGCCGAGAACCTTTACAAGTTCCCTTGACTGTGCGAGACCGGCGAGTTTGATATCTTCAAGACCGATTTCGGTCTTTCCGATCTTTTCAGAGAGAGCAGCAAGAGCTGCGACGTTGACTGCCTTGTACTCTACGCGGGTCGGGTTCTTGAATCCGAACTTCGGAAGGCGTCTCTGGATTGGCATCTGGCCACCTTCGAAACCGATCTTGTGTTCGTAACCGGCACGTGCCTGGGCACCCTTGGTACCGCGGGTTGAAGTACCGCCCCTACCGGATCCCTGGCCACGGCCAAGACGCTTTGAATTGTGGGTATGTCCCTCTGCAGGCTTCAAATTATTCAATTTCATCTCTTGTTCCTCCTCTAATTAGCATTCTTCAACTTCAACAAGATGACGAATCTTGGCGAGCTGACCCTCGGTAACAGGAGTCTTCTCGACCTCCACTGTCTGGTGGATCCTGCGGATTCCAAGTGACCTGAGATTGGCGATCTGCCTCTGGGTAGATCCGTTCTTGCTTCTAACCTGTGTAATCTTAAGCTTTGCCATATCTGTTCCCTCCTATCCGTTAAATACTTTGCTCATAGGAATACCACGGAGACCGGCAACGGTATAGGCATCCCTCATCTGGGTAAGAGCCAAGACAGTAGCCTTCACAAGGTTGTGAGGGTTTGAAGAGCCTTTTGACTTGGCGAGCACATTCTGAATGCCGACAGACTCGAAGACGGCGCGCATTGCACCACCGGCCTTTACACCGGTACCGGGAGCTGCAGGCTTCATGAAGACAACGGAACCGCCGAATTTGGATTCCTGCTCATGAGGGATAGTGGTGTTGATGACCGGAACCCTGACGAGATTCTTCTTTGCGTCCTCGACACCCTTTGCGATTGCTGCAGTTACCTCATTGGCTTTACCAAGACCATAACCAACAACGCCGTTCTCGTCACCGACCACTACAATGGCTGCAAAGCGGAAGTGACGACCACCCTTAGTAACCTTTGTTACTCTCTGGATGGCGACCAGTCTGTCTTTCAGTTCAAGATCAGAAGTCTTTACTCTTTTAACATTTGTATTTGCCATAGTCTTTCAATTAGAAAATGAGACCGCCTTCACGGGCAGCGTCAGCCAAACTTTTAACCCTACCATGGTAGAGGTAACCTCCACGGTCGAAGGAAACGGTGGTGATTCCTTTCTCCTGTGCGCGGGCTGCGATTGCCTTTCCGACAACAGCTGCGGCGTCGATACCGTTCTTTCCCTTGCACTCTGCAACGAGAGCCTTGTCATTTGAAGCTGCTGCTGCGAGGGTTACTCCCCTCTCGTCGTCAACAACCTGAACATAGATCTGCTTGTTGCTCCTGAAGACAACCATTCTCGGCCTCTCGGCAGTACCATTGACATGCTTGCGGATGCGGTAATGGATTCTTCTTCTTCTTTCAATTCTATTCAATGCCATATCTGTGTCCTCCTATTATTTAGCACCGGCAGTCTTGCCAGCCTTGCGGCGAAGCTGTTCACCGGCGAACTTGATACCCTTACCCTTGTAAGGTTCAGGCTTACGTAATGAGCGGACCTTGGCTGCGACTGCGCCGAGGAGCTGCTTGTCGGTACTCTTGAGGATAAGCACCGGATTCTCACCCTTCTTGACATCAGGAACCTCAGCCTTTACCTCAGGTGCGAGCATAAGCTGGATGTCATGTGAATATCCAAGGGAGAAAGTCAGGATCTGGCCCTGGAGAGAAACACGGTAACCTACACCGACGAGCTCCTGCTTTGTCTGGTAACCGGTGGAAACTCCGACAACCATATTGTGCACGAGAGCGCGGTACAGACCATGCATTGAACGGTGTCTTGGCTGGTCAGTAGGACGTTCAAACTTGATTTCGTTGTCCTCAACGATGACTTTGATGTCCGGATCGATTTTCTGGCTCAGCTCACCGAGAGGTCCTTTAACCTTCAAAACGTTGCCAGGGAGAAGCTCTACGCTTACCTTGTCCGGAAGGCTTACAGGCAATTTACCAATTCTTGACATTATTCTTTCTTTTAATATTAATATACATAACAGATAACTTCGCCACCGACGTTGAGGTTCTTTGCCTCCTTGTCAGTGATGACGCCCTTCGATGTCGAGAGGATGGCGATTCCGAGTCCGTTGAGGACGCGTGGCATGTTCTCTACATCAGCATAGACACGCATACCTGGAGTGGAGACACGCTTGATGCCCTTGACGGCAGCGGTCTTGGTCTGCGGGTGATACTTGAGAGCGATCTTGATGGTGTTGTACGGGGTGCCTTCAACTACCTTGTAGCTGAGGATGTAACCCTTTTCACAAAGAATCTCGGTGATTGCAACCTTCATCTTCGAAGAAGGAATCTCGACGACCTTCTTTCCTGCGAGATACGCGTTGCGGATTCTTGTGAGATAATCTGCAATTGGATCAGTCATTGTTCTTTTGTTTTTTGGAACCGACGCACGAGGCGCCCGATATCCGATTGTTAATAAATAAAGTATTTACCTGTTATGCTACCAGCTGGCTTTCTTTACGCCTGGGATCAGGCCATTGCTGGCCATCTCGCGGAACTGGATTCGGCTGAGGCCGAAAGCCCTCATGTAGCCCTTTGGACGGCCGGTAAGAGAGCAGCGGTTGTGCAGACGTACAGGAGAAGCATTCTTAGGGAGCTTGTCGAGAGCGGCCCAGTCGCCTGCTTCCTTAAGTGCCTGACGCTTTGCAGCATACTTGGCAACCAGTTTCGCGCGTTTTACTTCGCGAGCTTTCATTGATTCCTTTGCCATATTCTTTAGTTGTTATGTTTCTTGAATGGCAGACCGAATGCTGCGAGGAGAGCACGAGCCTCTTCGTCAGTCTTGGCTGTGGTTACGAATGTGATCTCCATACCGTGGATCCTAGGGTTCTTGTCGATGTCGACCTCAGGGAAGATGATCTGCTCCTTGAGACCGAGGGTGTAGTTGCCCTTTCCGTCCATCTTCTCGGCGATACCGTTGAAGTCCCTGATTCGAGGAAGGGAGATACGGATGAGCCTTTCGAGGAACTCGTACATCTTGACGTCACGGAGGGTCACTTTGACACCGATAGGCATGCCCTTACGGAGACGGAAGTTGGAAACGTCCTTCTTGGAGGTTGTGAGGACGGCCTTCTGGCCGACGATCTTTGCGAGTTCCTCTGCAGCTTCCTCGACAAGTTTCTTGTCTGAAGTAGCCTCGCCGATACCTTCATTGATGGTTATCTTGACGAGCTTTGGAACTTGCATGACGGTGGTGTAGGAGAACTGCTTCATCAGCTTGTCAACGATCTCCTCCCTGTAAGCCTTCTTGAGAGAAGGTACATAATCAGCAGGAAGTGCCTGGACTTCTACTGGAGTTGCGACTTTCTTTGCCATAATTATTTGATCTCCTCTCCTGATTTCTTAGCGTAACGGATCTTCTTGCCATCAACGAACTTGTGACCTACACGGGTCGGCTTCTGGCTGACTGGATCTATAAGCTGTACGTTTGAGATGTGAATAGGGGCCTCCTGCTTGATGATGCCGCCCTGAGGCTGCTTTGCATTCGGCTTGGTGTGCCTGCTGACCATGTTGATGCCTTCAACAACGATACGGTCCTCGTCAGGTCTTACACTCAGAACCTTACCGGTGCGGGTCTTGTATCCGCCGGCAATGACATACACTGTGTCACCCTTCTTGATATTTAACTTTTTCATGATTCGCTTTGATTAAAGGACCTCAGGTGCCAGTGATACGATTTTCATGTAATTCTCACGGAGTTCCCTGGCTACAGGGCCGAAAATACGGGTTCCGCGAAGTTCGCCCGCGCCGTTGAGAAGAACGCATGCGTTGTCATCGAAACGGATGTAAGAACCGTCCGGCCTGCGGACCTCTTTCTTTGTGCGGACAACTACTGCCTTTGAGACGGTGCCCTTCTTGGCGTCACCTCCCGGGATTGCGCTCTTGATGGCAACGACGATCTGGTCGCCAACAGTCGCATACCTATGATGCGTACCGCCAAGCACCCGGATGCAGAGGACCTCCTTTGCACCGCTGTTGTCAGCCACCTGTAAACGTGTTTCCTGCTGTATCATAACTATTTGACTTTTTCAACGATTTCTACTAATCTCCACCTCTTGGTCTTGCTCAGAGGACGGGTTTCCATGATGCGTACGGTATCTCCCTCGCTGCACTCGTTCTTGTCGTCAGCAGCAACGAACTTGGTTGTCTGCTTGATGAACTTGCCGTAGAGAGGATGGGCCTTCTTTGTCTCGCAGGCAACAATGATGGTCTTGTCCATCTTGTTGCTGACAACTACGCCGATTCTTTCCTTACGAAGATTTCTTTCCATAAGATTGATGATTATTACTGTTCATTTTCCTTTTCAGCGAGGATTGTCAGCATGCGAGCGATATCCTTCCTGACTTTCTTGAATTCTGATGTGTCCTCCAATGGAGAGATGGCGTGATTGAGCCTCATGGTGTCGAGCCTGTTCTTCTCGACCTCGATGCGGTCGCGGAGATCTGCTACGGACATTTCGCGAATTTCAGATGTTTTCATATTCATTTCTCCATTAATTATTCAACATAATCCCTGCGGACGACAAACTTGGTTGCAATAGGGAGCTTGTGGGATGCAAGACGCATTGCTTCCTTTGCGACTTCGAGGGAAACTCCGTCTGCCTCGAAGAGGATGCGTCCAGGAGTCACAGGAGCGACGAAGCCCTGGGGATCACCCTTACCCTTACCCATACGGGTATCGAGAGGCTTTGCAGTGAAAGGCTTGACAGGGAATATCCTGATCCAGATCTTTCCCTCACGGTTCATGCAACGTGAAATAGCCTGACGAGCAGACTCAATCTGCTGCGCTGTGATCCAGCAGTTCTCGAGGGTCTTGAGACCGAAGGAACCGAACGCGAGCTGATTGCCCCTCTGGGCCATACCCTTCATCACGTTCTTTTGTTCTCTTCTGAACTTAGTTTTCTTTGGTTGTAACATTGCTGTATTACTTTAATAAATCTCCAATCTTTCCAAACACCAGCTGATAATCAACTACTTAAGCCAACAC
>JBJFDD010000168.1:0-7478 GCA_051889815.1 Candidatus Cryptobacteroides sp.
GAAATCATTGTAGACAGGAATCAGGACATCCTGGTTGAACATTTTCTGGGCGGCATCGGAGGCTGTCCAGAAATAGACGAGGATGACTTTGGCGTCCACCTCCGAAAGACGTACCGGAGTACCATCGACTGAAGGCAGATTGAGATCCGGGAAACCCAGGGCTTCGATGTCCTTGAGTTGCATGTTCAGGCTCAAGAGGTTGGACCTTCTCTTTGCTTCCTCGGCGAGCACTCCCACCCACTTGGAGTCCGGATACTCCTTGCTGAGAGCATCGTGAACCGACTGGAAATGAAGGGCATCGGTGTTCTGGCTGAAGACCGGGAAATTCTCATTGATCTTCTGGAAAAGCACCGGGATGCACGAGAGAGAGCCAGGATTGCCGACCACATAAGCCACCTTTGAGCGGTAGTATTCGACATATTCACGGCTCAGCGCAGCATTGTCTCCCACCATGGCGGCAGCGTTCATCCTGCCCATGAAGGCGGAGAACTCGGTCTCGACTTCCTGAAGCCTTGCGCTCTCTTCCGAGCCCTCTACTGAATACTTCCCGAGAGTGTCGGAGACGATCCGGACCTTGTCGCCGGAAAGCAGGATAAGGGATGCGATTCTGGTGTCTCCCTTGTAGAGATAGACAAACTCCGGCTGGCCCTTGGCAACTGGCATTTTGTACGAATATGCCCCGTCAGCATCGGTCGTCAGAGTGTCAAGCACGTTGAAAGAGCTGCCTGTAAGCTGTTTGACCACCACATCCGTGTGCGGAGCGTCAGAAAGGACTCCCTTGATTTGAGCATTGTCAGCGCAGGAGGTTGCAAGCGCCAGAATGACGGATGCATAGAGGAGATGTCTAAAGATTTTCATATTCCCTGAGAATTGAAGCTGCTGTTTCCTGGTTTTCCTGGTCAGTGAAGCTGAGCTTGGCCTTGCGGAAGTCAAGGTCCCCTTCACTCTGGAGCGGCACAAGGTGGATGTGGGTATGCGGGACTTCCATACCGAGAACGGCGACGCCAACCCTCTTGCATGGAATGGCTGCCTTCAAGGCAATGGCCACCTTGCGGGCAAAAGCCCACAGACCATCATAGACCTTTTCGTCCAGATTGAAGATGTAATCATCCTCGACATGTTTCGGGATGACAAGGACATGTCCTCTAGCGAGAGGATTAATGTCAAGGAAGGCATAGTAGTCCTCATTCTCGGCTACTTTGTAGGACGGGATCTCCTTCCTTGCGATTTTTGTGAATATGGTTGCCATAATCTAGAGAGAAATGTCGAGAATCTTCAGTTTCATCACACCGGAAGGAACCTTGGCCTCGACCACCTCGCCCTTGGAATGGCCGAGGAGAGCCTTGGCAATCGGAGTGGTGGCGGCGAGTTTGCCATGGGCGAAGTCCGCCTCTGTCTCGCCGACTATGGTGAACTCCATCACGGTCTTGAGAGCCAGGTTCTCCACCTTGACTTTGTTCATCATCTGAACCTTGTCGGTTCCTATCTGGGTCTCGTCAATCACCTTGGCATTGGCGACAAGGTCCTTCAGTTTTGCAATCCTGACCTCGAGAAGGCCCTGGGCCTCCCTTGCGGCATCATATTCGGCATTCTCGGAGAGATCGCCCTTTTCCCTTGCCTCTGCAATTGCAGCAGAGATGACTGGACGCTGGGCCAAAGCATCGGCCAGGTCCTTTTTCAACTTGTCCAACCCGTCCTGGGTCATGTAATGGATTTCAGCCATTTCGATTCTTATCTAATGTAAATAATTGGTTATCCGAAAACTGTAAAACAAACGGAGCTCCGCCTGTTTACGGCGGAACCCTGTAACGTCTTTTGCAAAATTAATAAAAAAAAACCAATAATGCACCATTATCCGGAAACTCCCAGAATGGTGGCCTTGTCCAGCATCAGTTGCCGCTTCAGTTCCTCGACAGAGCCGAACCTCACTTCGGGCCTTATCCGGCGGACGAAAGTCAGCCTGATGTCCAACCCATAAATGTCTTCATCCAGGCCGAAAACATTCGTCTCTATCGTCAGGGCATTGGCCGTACTGACAGTCGGACGGTAACCGATGTTGCACATCCCCCTGAACTTGCGTCCGAGGGTCTCGACCTCCACCTCATAGACCCCCGGTGCTGGGATGATCTTGAGCGGTTCGTAGAGTTGCATGTTCGCTGTCGGGAAACCGATCCGCCTGCCCAGCTGATTCCCGGCCACAACCACTCCCAGAAGGGAATAGCCATAGCCGAGCATCCTGGCGGCGGATTCCACGTCACCTTCGGAAAGGGCGGCGCGGATCCGTGTGGAACTAATGGTGACGGCATCGGAGCATACGGCCTGTGTCCTGATGACTTCGAGGCCTTCCTCCCTTGCCACGGTTTCAATCTGCTCCGGAGTCAGGTTGTCTCCCCCGACCCTGTTGTCATAGCCCAGCAGGACAGCCTTCCCGCCATACTTTCCGACTATGATGTCTCGGAAATACTCACGGGTGGAAAGCCTGCTGAACTCCTTAGTGAACGGCAGGACCTCGACTCTGCCAACTCCAAGCCCGCGGAGAATCCTTTTCTTCTCCTCGAGTGTCGAAAGGAGCCTAAGGACCCGCGCATCCTTCTGGAGGACATTGCGGGGATGGGGCCAGAAAGTAACGACCATACTCTCCTGTCCCATCCTTTCCGCCAGACTGACAAGTTGCGATATCACCAGCCGGTGACCCAGATGAACTCCGTCAAAAAAACCAGTCGCTATAACCATTTTACGAGGTCGATGTCCTGCCTGTGAGGCAGAAGGGCATTCTTGGCGAACATCCTGATTGCAACCTGGTACATTCCGGTCTTGTCCGGCAGGATGGAGCGGCGGTAAGTCGCGACAGCATCCTGGAACGAAACGACCTCAAGTTCATAGGTTTCCTGGATGTGGATCTTGTGCTTGTGGTCCAAAGTAGCGAAGACCATCTCCACTCCGATATCCTCAGGAGTGAGGTCGCCCAGATTCAGCACAGCCTCGACCACGAGGTTGTTTTCCTCGGACAGTGAATATGAAGTGTTCGGCTGGGTGATGGAAATCACCTCGATGTTCTTCCACTCGCGGCGGACCCTCTTCTTCCAGGCAGCAATCTTCCTTGCCAGACGGAAATCATCTGCTGCAAGGGACTCGGTGCGGTTTGCCTGAGGGATGTAGTACTGCCTGCAGTAGTCAGTGAGCATCCTGTTGGTGGTGAAGTCACAGGCAACCTGCGCAACAGTGTTCTTGATGTAGCCGATCCAGGTTTCTGAATATCCAGTCTTCGGATCGACATTGTAATAGGCCGGAGCAATCTCATTTTCAATGATGGAGTAGATTGTAGCGGCATCCAGTTCGTTCTGGTGGGCCTGGTCATCATAGAGGCGCTCCTGTGGAAGAGACCAGCCGGCTCCCTCCTTGTAACCCTCGACCCACCAGCCGTCAAGAACGGAGAAATGCATGACACCGTTCATTGCAGCCTTCTCCCCGGAAGTTCCGGAGGCTTCCAGAGGCCTTGTAGGGTTGTTCATCCAGACATCCACTCCCTGGACAAGCCTCTTGGCGATGGAAATGTCGTACCCCGGGACAAAGACGATTTTCCCGAGGAAGCGCTCGTCCTTTGAGATTTCGATAATCCTCTTGATGAGGTCCTGGCCGGCCTTGTCTGCCGGATGGGCCTTTCCTGCGAAGAGGAACTGAACCGGACGCTCCGGATTGTTGACAATCTCGGCAAGCCTGTCGAGATCGGAAAACAGCAGGGTACCACGCTTGTAGGTAGCGAAACGACGGGCGAAACCGATTGTCAGCACATCGTCACGCAGGTTCTTGTTGATGGCGACAATCTGCCCCGGAGAATAGTGGTTGCTCAATGAAGGATTGGAAATAACACTCTTCACTCTCTTGACCAGCTTGGACTTGAGAGCCTTCCTGGTTTCCCATATTTCAGCGTCAGGGACGTTGTAGATGCCCTCGAAGCACTTCTTGTCGTAGTGGTGGGTCGCAAACTCCGGACCGAAGACCTTCGAATGAATCTTCTTCCACTCCTTGGCCGCCCAGGTCGGATAATGGACACCATTGGTGACATAACTGATGTAGAGTTCCTCCGGAAGATAGCCGGGATACATGTCATTGAATATCTCCTTGCTGACATCACCGTGGAGTTTTGACACTCCGTTGACATTCTGGGAGCAGTTGGCTGCAAGGGAACTCATCGAGAACTGCTCATTCGGATCGGTTGGATTGATCTTGCCGAGAGACATCATGGTTTCCCAGTCAACCTTCAGCAACTGGGGATAATGGCCGATGTACTTTCGGAGCATGCCTTCATCGAAGGCATCATGACCGGCAGGAACCGGGGTATGCGTGGTGAAGAGGGAAGAAGCCCTGACAATCTCAAGAGCCTCGCCGAAATCGAGGTTGTCCTGGGAAACATATTCACGGAGCCTCTCAAGTCCCGTGAAGGCGGCATGTCCTTCGTTGCAGTGGTAAATATCCGGATTGATTCCGAGGGCCCTCAATGCGTGGATTCCTCCGATACCAAGCAGGAGTTCCTGCTTGAGGCGGTTCTCCCAGTCCCCTCCGTAAAGGTGATAGGTCACCTGGCGGTCCTCTTCGAGATTGGCCTCATAGTCGGTATCAAGGAGATAAAGGTCGGTGCGTCCGACGGCCACCTTCCAGATTCTTGCGACGATATTCCTGCCTGGGAATGCCACGCTGGCGGTAAGCCAGTTGCCTTCGGCGTCAAGTACCGGTTCGGCAGGAATCCTGTTGAAATCCTGGGCATCATAGCGGGCCACCTGCTCGCCCTGGCCGGTGATGGTCTGGGTGAAGTAGCCGTATCTGTAGAGGAGGCCGACAGCGACCAGGTTGACGTTCATGTCGGAGGTTTCCTTCAGGTAGTCACCCGCCAGCAGGCCAAGACCGCCGGAATAGATCTTCAGCGAGGTGTCAAGACCATATTCCATGCAGAAATATCCCACCAGAGGGTCTTTGCGCTCAGTTTTGAGAGCCATATATTCATTGAACTCATTCAGGACTGACCTGAGGTTTCCAAGGAAGACCTCATCCTTGGCGAGAGCCTTGAACTTCTTGAGCGACACCACATCCAGAAGGGCGATAGGATTATGGTTGGTAGCCTGCCAGACGTCAGGGTCGATGGATTCGAAAAGGGATTTGGCGGATTCGTTCCAGCACCACCACAAGTTCTTTGAGAGTGTCTCGAGACCTGAAAGGGCTTCAGGAAGATGGCGGGTCACCATCACGCTCTTCCAGGAAGGGTTGTTAATGTTCATTTTTTTATACTTGATTGGGGTTTCGTTGTATTTGTCGGGATTGGTTTCCCTTGCCTTGGCAAGCAGGGCAATGGCATGTGAATATGCCTTGAATTCTTCCGTGCCGCCACCCTGCGGGGTCACGGCGTCAACTGTACGCTGGAGGAAATGGGAACATTCCTGGGCTACCGTGTCGGAAACGGCAGTAAACACATCGGCATTCCTTGCGGAAGCCTTTTCCAGCGAATGCTGGGCCGTCAGGTTGAACTGGCGGGCCTTGGCATCGGCATCGGTCAGGCTCATCGCATCATACTGGGGAAGATAGTTGCCGGCAAGGCAGGTGCCGATAATTGTCGTGTGGGCGGTGAAAACCGTTGCTACAGGCAGTCCAGCAGACTTGACATACAGAAGGCCGGCGCCCGCATTCCACTGGTGGAACTGGGCGACGACTTTGTCCGTGGAGCACAGGTTGAACCTGTAGAAACTCTCGATAACATGCCCGGCAGCATAGCCGAAGAGCACATTTTCCTTGTAGTCCCAGTTGCCGGAGATGGAATCCACCCCGAAACGCAGCCAGTACTCCGTGAGGATATCGTTCTGCTTTGTAAGGAACTGCTTGTAGTCAACCAGAAAAGTAATCGGGCTTCCCGGAACATTCCATCGTCCGACACGGACCCTGATGCCTTCCGATGCCGCCTGGAGCCTCCATTTGGCATAGAGATGCTTGTCCTCGGTAAAATCCGGGTTGGCGGTTGTATCCATCCATACATCCGGTCCGATAAGAATATGATGCCTGCCCAGCGCCTCTTTCATCCGGAGGGACTTGGCAGCCAGGGAATCACTGATTTCGCCGACTTTGTTGCAAACCTCCCAGCTTGCCTCAAAAAGATAATCCGGTTTCAAAAGATCTTCATTCATTGTTCAAACAGTTATTCTGTCGCCTTGGAGGCGGCATTTGCCGTACTCTCTGCGGCAGCATCATCGAGCCTTATGATAAAGTCGCTGAGTACGTTCATGTAATTGATGAAAGCCTCGTAAGGGGTATCATAAGGGTTGAACCTCTTGTGGATTTCCCCGTCCGAGAAAAACTTTGTACACATGTAGTAAAGGTGGTCGCTCTCCTGGAGATGGCCGAAGTCATTCCAGAGCTGCGGATCATTGACTATTCCCAGTTTCTCGGTGAGAGCATAGAGCTTGTTGAAGGCTTCCTGCTGAAGCTCGTTTCCGAGCCATGCCGAGACATCCCTCTCCTCGTCGGCCCAGGAGATGGCCTCCGGCACGGACAGGGCGCCTGCTGATTTGTGCTTCCTTGCGGCTCTTGCAGGAGTGACGAACTCCATTGTGCCGGTGCCGAGGACCATGCGCGGGAGGGCTCTCATGAAATCGAAGATGCCAGAGGAAGCATCCTGATGCTCACCGAAAGTTTCATAATCCATGAAAAGGTTGATGATGTCACCTTCGGAAGCCTTGAGCCAGTCCGTGAACTTTTCCGCCGTGAGAGGCCAGCCGCCCCAGCCCTTGTCGGAGAACCGGAAAGCGATGTCGTCGCTCAGGGAATAGTTGCGCAGAAGGAGTTTCATCTTCGGCTGCAGCGGATTGTTGTAGATGTAGTTGGAACTCTTCCATCCGACGATGTGCCTGGCGCCTTCGGTCAGCATGGCCTTGAATCCGAGTTTATGGACCTCTTCCCCTATGGAGTCGGAGTAGATCAGCTCGGTGTTCCTGAAGGTGACAGGGGTAACACCGAAATGGCTTTCGATTGCCATCCTGTGCTTGCTGACCTGGTGTTCGAACTCCTGGTAATTGCCAGCAAGGGAGGCGAGGGAATGGTAATATGTCTCCGACAGGAATTCGACACATCCGGTATCGGCAAGCGCCTTGAAGCTGTCAATCACCTCGGGAGCATAGCGGTCGAACTGCTCGATGGCGGAGCCGCTGATCGAGAAGGCAACCTTGAAGGCTCCCTTGCTTTCCTTGATTGCATCAAGAAGGAGTTCATTCATCGGAAGATAGCACTTCGAGACTATCCTCTTGAGAATATTCCTGTTGGCATAGTCATCATAGTAATGGCTATCCTTTCCTATATCGAAGAACCTGTAGAGTCTGAGCCTGGTAGGCTGATGTACCTGGAAGTACAGACAAATGCTCTTTTTCATATTCAATTATTTTTGGATGAGGGATTCATAGATTGTCTTGAGTTTCGCGGTGGCCACATTCCACTTGAGG
>JBJFDD010000169.1:0-2064 GCA_051889815.1 Candidatus Cryptobacteroides sp.
CGTCGTTTCAATCGACACTCCATGCGACCCGGCAATGCTCAAGAATGCAGCCTTCCTCCTTCAGAAAGAAGCTGAGAATCTGGTAGTTGCAGCTGCCTTCGAGGTAGAGGGCAAGCCTCAGCTCCTTCTCATGTACTCTTCAGACCTTGTCAAGGCTGGACATAACGCAGGAGCAGACATCCGCGATGCCGCAAAACTTATTCTCGGTGGCGGCGGCGGACAGCCGGGCCTTGCAACCGCAGGCGGAAAGAACGTCGAAGGCCTCGGAGCAGCTCTTGCACGCATGATTGAACTCGCAACGAAATAAAGCCTTCTGCCCGCACTGATGAAGAAACTCGACCAGTTCATATTGAAATCATTCATAGGACCGTTCATCGCGATCCTTCTGGTCGTGGTGTTCATCCTGATGATGCAGTTCCTGTGGCTGTACATCGACGAACTTGTGGGCAAAGGATTGAGTTTCAAGGTAATACTCGAATTTTTGGGATGGGGCAGCGCCACCCTGCTGCCCCTTTCACTCCCGCTTGCAACCCTCCTTGCGTCAATGATGACGCTGGGAACCCTCGGCGAAAACAACGAGCTCCTGGCAATCAAGGCCGCCGGAATATCCCTCAAAAGGGTCCTGGCTCCTCTTGCAATCACCTGCCTTGTAATCAGCGTGGGAGCATTCTTCATTTCCAATGACCTCATTCCTGTGGCATACAACAAGATATTCACCCTCAGGGACGATATCAGCAAGACCAAGGAAGAGATCAAGATTCCGACAGGAACGTTCTACAACGGCATCGATGGCTACATTCTCAGGGTGGAGGAGCGCGACGACAAGACCGGCATGATGCACGGTGTGATGGTGTACAACCACACCTCCAACAAAGGCAACGTCAGCATGACTCTCGCCGATTCTGCAATGCTGAAGATGTCAAAGGACAAGTCCTACCTCACCTTCGTCCTCTACAACGGCACGAACTACGAGGAGACCAACAACCGCAAGTACAGGGACACCACCCTCCAGCTCCAGAAAATTGATTTCAACAGGCAGGAGATGGTCATCCCTCTGAAGAACTACGCCTTCCACAAATCCGACTCAGCCCGTTTCGACGACCAGGTCAAATCCATGAACCTCAAGCAGTTGTATCACGGACAGGATTCCATCGGAGGCCTGAACGCCAAGGCGAAGGCCGACAATGTGACTGCCATCAGGGGCACCCGTGAACTGCGCTACAACTCCCAGATGGACACCACGGCGAAGGCACGGGAGATTACCACGCCTTTCGCCCCGGAGAACATGGGCCAGTGGAAGAACATCGACGACCAGATTGCCGCCCTGATGAAGGCAAAAAGCACCGCGGAGGGCCTTCAGATGACCTTGATGAACTACTCCCGCGACCGCTTCCACTACACCTACACCCTCAGGAACATCGACATCGAAATCCTGAAGAAATTTGCCCTGGCAATAGCCTGCTTCATCTTCTTTTTCATCGGAGCGCCTCTCGGAGCCCTCATCCGCAAGGGAGGTCTGGGCACCCCGGCCATAATTTCCGTGCTCTTCTTCGTGCTCTACTGGGTTGTGGACATTTCCGGAACGAAGCTGGCGAGGGACGGCGCCGTGGACCCGTTCACCGGAGTCTTCATTTCAAGCTACGTGCTTTTCCCTCTGGGAATGTATCTGACATGGAAGGCGATAAACGACTCTTCAATCATCAACATGGATGCATTCAAGAGCACGTGGAGAAAGTTAAAAATCAAGATCATGAGCTTTTTCAAGAAAACAAGAATCGTATATATGGGTACTCCGGAGTTTGCTGTTGCACCTCTGGACGAGCTCATACGCAACGGCTTTGAGATTGTCGGAGTCGTGACGGTTGCCGACAAGGCCAGCGGAAGGGGCCTTAAGGTGAACGAAAGCGCCGTCAAGAAATACGCCGTGGAACACAACATACCTGTCCTCCAGCCTGTTTCCCTGAAGGACCCGGAGTTCCTCGATGCCCTGAAAGCATGGAAGCCTGACCTCTTCGTGGTAGTGGCCTTCCGAATGCTTCCGAAAGTCGTCTGGGAGATTCCGCG
>JBJFDD010000170.1:0-2051 GCA_051889815.1 Candidatus Cryptobacteroides sp.
CATGTGGAATCTCCGCAATGGACCTTTCGCAGCATCTGCAAGGAACTGGCTCAGCAATGCGCAGCTGTCATTCAGCAGCGGCACTTCCGGCAATTCTTCAATTCCGAATTATGAGCATCTTGAGCTGATCGGAGGAAACGGAGACTATGCAGGTGACGGTGCGATGATTCCAGTCCAGCCCGGCAATGAGGACCTTACCTGGGAAAGCTGCTGGACCAACAATCTCGGGATTCATGCCGGTTTCTGGAACAGGCTCAACGTCGATTTCGAGCTCTATGCAAAACTGACCACTGACATGCTGATGGCAGTGCCGCTTTCCTATGCCCAGTCCAACGGCTTCGGCTACCGTTGGGAGAATGTGGGCAAAATGGTCAATGCCGGAGCTGAAATCAATGTTGCAGCTTCCCTTGTCAGCACCGAAGCCTTCAGCTGGGATGTCAACTTCAACGCAGGCTACAACTTCAACCGCATAACAGAACTCTACAACGGGGTCAATGAATATGAGAACGCGAACACCAACACGAAGCTCGTAGTCGGCCACCCTCTCGGAGAGTTCTACATGAACCGCTTCGCGGGAGTTAACCCTGCGAACGGCGATGCCCTCTGGTACGACAATGATGGCAACATCACCAACCAGCTCAGAGATTCCGACAGAGTGCTTCTCGGGAAGTCCTACATTGCCCCCTGGCAGGGAGGTTTCGGCACTTCATTGAGGTGGAAGCGTCTGACATTGAGCGCCCAGATGAGTTTTGTCGCCGGCCGCTACATGGTCAACAATGACCGTTATTTCGATGAGTCGAATGGCCGTTTCGCCACCTACAACCAGTCCAGTAGGCTTCTGCAGAGATGGAAGCAGCCTGGAGATGTCACTGACATCCCCCGTCACGGAGTCTTTACGGAATTTGACAGCAGGCTGCTAGAAGATGCCTCATTCCTGAGGCTCAAGAACCTGATGCTTGCATATTCCTTCCCGAAAGTAAGATTGTATGTCCAGGCGCAGAATCTCTTCACCCTGACTGGCTTCACCGGCCTCGATCCGGAAGGTGCCAGCAACATCTATGCGGCCCAGTACCCTATGTCAAGGCAGTTCACTTTCGGACTTGAGTTCATGTTCTAATCTGATGACAACTATGACAAGAAATACATTCAAGAATATTCTGCTTGCGGTTGCTGCCCTTCTGGCTTTCAACTCCTGCCTGGAGAAGAAGCCAGGGGACTACCTTCCCCTTGAGGAAGGCATGAACTCGGTGACTGCCGCAGAGGAAATAGTCAACGGCATCTACAAAACCCTGATGAGCGGCAGCCTCTACAGTGCCTGTATTCCGCTTTGTCCCGACATCCAGGCCGACCTGGTCCATGCCGTTAAAGGCAATTCCAACACCTATGTCAAGATCTGGCAGTGGGACATCCAGGCCGGTGACGCAAATGTCGAGGCTGTGTATTCAGGTCTCTACCGTGTGATAGGACAGTGCAACTATTTCCTTGAAAATGTGGATGCCCTGAAGGACAGGCTAACCGACGACGGCCAGATTCTCCAGCTCGATGCCCTTACCGGTGAAACCTATTTTTGCCGTGCCCTGGCATATTCGGAGCTCATCAAATTTTTCTGCAAGGCCTACGAACCGGACTCGGCAGCGGACGAACTGGGGGTTGTGCTCGCCCTGGCATATTCAGGAGAGAAACCCTCCCGCCGATCTGACCTGAAGAGTTCCTACGGACAGGTGCTCTCCGACCTTGCTGCAGCCGATGCCCTGCTGGACCCTGACTATGATGTGGCCAACTCCATCTATGTCCGCAATGCTGCCGTGCATGCCCTCTGGGCGAGGACAGCCCTGTACATGCAGGACTGGGACGAGGCTGTCAACCATTCCTCAAGGGTCATCGAAAGCGGAGTGTACAGCCTGGCTGATGCCAATTCCAGGTACTCCTCCGACCAGACCTTCCTGGAATATCTCTGGAGCGGGGACGCGTCCTACGAGATCATCTTCAAACTCGGCTACACCTCGACATCCTACGGTGCTGCTACAGGTTCCGTGTTCCTCAATTTCACC
>JBJFDD010000171.1:0-2049 GCA_051889815.1 Candidatus Cryptobacteroides sp.
CCATGCAGATCACTTTCCACAGGGCATTCGACCAGATATGTGAAGACCCATTCGAGGCTCTCGAAAAGGTAATCTCTCTTGGATGCACCCGCCTTCTGACCTCGGGATGCAAACCGACAGCCCTTGAGGGGGCGACCCTGATCAGACAGCTCATTGAAAAGGCTGCCGGCAGGATAATAATCCTTGCCGGGGCCGGAATAACACCGGAAAATATAGAACAACTTGAAAAACTGACCGGAGCCACAGAGTTCCACGGAACAAAACTATGCAGATAAGAAAACTCCTGCCTGCCATTGCTGCAGCACTCCTTCTGGTTGTATCCTGCCAACCTTCACAGCAGGACTATGTCAATTTCCTCTACGATTCGATGCCGCTTCCGGACTCCCTTGTCTTTCCGCGCTCCTATTGGGAGGAGAATGTAGCCAAAACCCTGCAGGTCAGGGAACGTATGGGATGGAATGTTCCTGAAAGAGAATTCCGCCATTTCGTTCTTCCCCTCAGGGTCAACAACGAAGACCTTGACAATTTCCGCACCAGGTATGCCGACACTCTCTGTGCGAGAGTCAGCGGAATGAGCATGGAACAGGCTGCCCTGGAAATCAACCACTGGTGTCATGAGCAGGCGACCTACCGCCCCTCTGATGCCCGCACCCTCGGTCCTGAGGCTACGATAAAATGCGGACTTGGCCGTTGCGGGGAGGAATCTGTCCTTGCCGTTTCCGCCCTTCGTGCTGCCGGAATCCCTGCCCGTCAGGTCTATACCCCACGCTGGGCCCATACCGACGACAACCACGCCTGGGTTGAGGTCTGGGTTGACGGAAAATGGCATTTCATGGGAGCATGCGAGCCGGAGGCCGTGCTTGACCTTGCCTGGTTCAATGCCCCGGTTTCACGCGCAATGCTCCTTCACACAAAGGTTTATGGGAAAGACTACAAGTCTGACGAGGACGTAATAAAACGCACGGCCGTCAATACCGAAATCAACGTCATAAGAGGTTATATCCCGGCAAGACGCAACACGGTGACAGTCACTGACATGGACGGGAAGCCGGTCGAAGGCGCCACAGTTCAGTTCAAGATATACAACTACGCCGAGTTCTACACCGTTGCGACATATAAAACTGATGCAAAGGGCCAGTCTTCACTGGATACCGGATGCGGGGACATCGTCGTCTGGGCAACCAAGGACGGGATGTGGGGAATCGGTGTCGTGTCTTCCGGAAAGGGCACCGTCGTCCTTGACAAGAAGACAGGCGGGGCTTATTCGTTCGACATGGACATAGTCCCTCCTGCCGAAAACCCACTGCCCGACCTTTCGACTTCGGAGCAGAAGGAGATTAATGCCATCCGTTTTGCCCGCGAGGACAGTATCCGTATGAGCAGGCCACATCCTCTGGTTGAAGATCCCGGTTTGTATCTGAGCAGCAAGGACCTTGTGGATGTGCCTGAGGAAGTGCTTGAGGATGCGTTCTATGACCGGACCGTGACCGACCGCTATGTCATCAGCCCGAGAATCGAGAGGGAAAGACTCATGCCTTTCAGGAGACTCATCCGCACGGCTGCTCCTCAGATTTCAAGTCCGGAGCAGGCAGTCCGGTGGGTGAAGGACAACATAAGGATTGTGGACGGACGCAACCCTCAGCTTCTCAGGATTCCGCCTGCAGCTGTATGGAATTCAAGGCTTTCGGACCGCAAGTCAAGGGATATCTTCTTTGTGGCGCTCTGCAGGGCACTCGACATGCCTGCACGCGTCAACCAGGTTACAGGAAAGCCGGAGTACCGCGTGGGTGACGTCTGGCATGAGGTAAACTTCGACGGGGGCCGGAGCGCAGTACCTCCAACCGGTGAACTGGAGCTTTCATACAATGGCGGGGTAATCCGTCATCCTGAATACTACAGACATTTCACGATTTCATCCATCGGGGCTGACGGACTGTGCCGCCTTATGGAATATGATGAATGGAGCCGGGAGGTGCACTATGTCCTGCCGGTTGGCAATTATATGGTAACCAGCGGAATGAGAATGTCGGACGGAAGTGCCAGGGTGCA
>JBJFDD010000172.1:0-2048 GCA_051889815.1 Candidatus Cryptobacteroides sp.
TGTAGTAAAGGGATGTTATTTCAGGGAATTGTTTGCTTAGGGAGTCCAGCAGTCCCTCACGTTTTTCCTTGTCTTCAAATGCGAAACATACTATCACCATCAGGTCGGATGTGTCCGTCGTGCGGATGAACATGTTCCTGATGAAGCCGGTGTTGTTGCGGATGTCGTAGAATTCGAAGCCGTGGGAGACAGCATATTCCTTGATGAAGAGGCGGATGGCGTTTGAGGGGTCTTTCTGCAGGTAGCAGTGCTTGATGTCCAGGACTTTGTCAAAGAATTTGCCGACGTGGAAGCCCAGGCCTGCCAGGTCCTCCTGAGGTACGGCTTCGGGGTCTTCGTCCTTCATCAGCCAGCGGCGTGAGGAGAAGGTGAATTCGAGTTTGTTGCGGTAGTACTGTATCTTGTCTGAAGGCAGGGTCGGGCGGATTTCGGGAACATCCAGATGTCCGATTCTAACCAATTGGTCCTCAACCTGTTTGCGTTTGGCTTCGAGCTGCAGGGGATAGGGAAGTGGCTGCCATTTGCAGCCTCCGCAGGTGCCGAAATGCCCGCAGAACGGCTCCAGCCTGTCCTTGGAAGGCTCAACTATCCTTTCAATGCGTCCTTCATAATAGTTCTTGCTTTTCTTGAGTACGCGGATGTCCACGACGTCTCCCGGTACTGCAAATGGAACGAAGACCACTATTCCGTTCCAGTGAGTCAGGGCTTTGCCTTCGGCGGCGCAGCTTTCAATCGTCATGTTCTCGAGAAGCAGGTCAACTCTTTTTCGCGACATATTTCAGGAAAGATTAATTTGTCAATAGTTTGTAGTAATGATGTCTTTGTCCGTACGGACATCTGCTGGTGCAAAGATACTTATTTTTGCACAAAACAACAGTATCGGAGGTCTTCCCTGCCGCTTCCTGCGTGTTACACAATTTATATTATGTTAAGTTGTTCATTTATTTACTGCTGCGGCGTATTCGGGCATGAAGTCGCGCATTGTCGGATAGGTGGCAGATTCGGCCTCGCGACGGCCCAGGACCTCCATCAACGGCCTGACAAGCACGAACTTCTTCCTTTTCTCATCGATAAGTATCAGTCTCTCAATCAGTTCATCCATGCTCTCGAACCCGCTGCCCTCGAGGTCAACCGGATGGGACATCAGGTACCTGAGCATCGAGGCTTCCACGAACATCTCGTTCATTATTAATTCCGGTGAGCCGTAAGCTATTGAGTTGTAAAATGATGCATTGGCATTGAACAGCGCAGTCGCCTTCGCCTCGATGCTCCCCCAGAACTCCTCGTTGAGAGGATTGCAATAGGAATGGTTGAACTCGTGCACCAGGACCGGCAAGGTGTAGACTTCGCCATAATGGATCATTCCTTCGGAATCCCTGTCACAGCAGCCCATCAGGGCGTTGACAACTTCCTTCCCGTCGGTGAACTTTTGGTGGATTGCGAAGTTCCCTGGTCCGTTCAGCAGCCCCAGGTACACGCAGAACTCGACCCCATCATTGGGACCGAAGAATGAATCGTACCAGCCAAGGTCAATCTTGTCAACAACCTTCCGCATTGCTTCCTCGCATTCGGCATAGACTCCCCTATGGTTTTCGAAGAATTCCCCGAAAGATGAATCCTTGTAGAAATCCTCGAGCAGGCGGATGAATTTCTTCTCGTCCGCACGGCCCAGGCGCGAATGGAAGTCGTCAAAATCCGTTTCCAGGCCTTTCCGGTACACTATCTTGCCATCATCGAGGCTGAATCTCATTGCAAAAGCCATCGGCATGTCCCAGGCAAAGCCTTTCCTGTAGAGTTTCTTCCCTGCAAAGGTGACTGCCTTGTGGTTCCTGTAAGGGGCAAAACTGCTGTCAACATCGGCAAGGTAGTCGGGCAGCACTCCGTCTTCCTCATCAAAAGCATAGCCGCCGATTCCTGCCAGGTGGCAGACCACGGCAACCAGCTCGGTTTCTGCACTGTACCTTACCGGAACAGTCCCCGAAGGGCACTTCCCCGCCCCTGAATTCTGGGCGAAAAGACATATCGGGCTGGCAAACAAGCAGATGGAA
>JBJFDD010000173.1:0-2036 GCA_051889815.1 Candidatus Cryptobacteroides sp.
ATCTATGCAACTCCTCTTTATGCAGAGTTCATGGATACCAAGTTCAATATAATAGACACTCCGGGTGCGGATGACTTCGTCGGTGGAGCCGTGTCGGCATTCAAGGTATGCGACACTGGAGTCCTCCTTATCAATGCCCAGCAGGGAGTCGAGGTGGGAACCCAGATTTTCAGGCGCTATGCCCGTGAGTACGACATTCCGATTATCGTCGGAGTGAACCAGCTGGACGGTGACAAGGCCAACTGGGAGGGAACCCTCGAGTCCATGAAAGAGGCCTTTGGCAACAAACCGGTCATCATCCAGTTCCCTGTGAACGTAGGTCCGTCTTTCGATGGTTTCGTGGATGTGCTCACCATGAAATACTACCATTTCACAGATGAGAACGGTACCCGTCAGGACCTCGACATTCCTGCCGACCTCAAGGACCAGGCAGACGAACTTCGTCAGGCACTTATCGACCGTGCAGCAGAGTATGACGACACATTGATGGAGAAATATTTCGAGACAGGCGAGCTTTCCGAGGATGAAATCCGTCAGGGCCTTGGAATCGGTATCCGTCAGGGTGAGGTCTATCCTGTATTCTGCCTCTCTGCAAAGAAGGACATCGGAGTCAAGAGGCTCATGCAGTTCACAATCCGCGTAGCTGCATCTCCTGCCGAGAAGAAGGCAATCACAAAAGACGCAAGGGAAATCGAGTGCAAGCAGGATGCTCCTACAACCCTCTTTATATATAAGACTGCCGTAGAGCAGCACTTGGGTGAGGTTGCATATTTCAAGGTTATGTCCGGCGAACTTACTGAGGGCATGGACCTCGAGAATCCTGAGACCGGAGACCGCGAGAGGATTACAGCAATCTATGCAGTTGCCGGAAAGAAGAAAGAGAAGGTTACCGACCTCTATGCAGGTGATATCGGATGTACCGTGAAGCTCCGTGCTGCAAAGACAAACGTTACTCTCTGCACCCCTGGAACAGACATCGCATTCGAGGAAATCAAGTTCCCTCACTACAAATACCGTTGCGCAGTCAAGGCAAAAGACCCTAAGGAGGAAGAGAAAGTCAGTGATGCAATGGCTAAGATTGCTGCTGAGGATCCGACCTATATCATTGAGTATCACAAGGAAATGAAGCAGACCATCCTCAAGGGACAGGGTGAGCAGCATGTAAATACCCTCAAATGGAGGCTTCAGAAAGAGAACAAGCTCGAAATCGAGTTCTCTGCTCCTAAGATTTCATACAGGGAGACCATTACGAAGGTTGCCTGCGCAGACTACCGTCACAAGAAACAGTCGGGTGGTGCCGGCCAGTTCGGTGAGGTTCACCTGCTCATCGCTCCTTATCAGGAAGGCGTGGATCCTGGCAACAGGTTCAAGATTGACGGAAAAGAGACCGTTCTCAACATCAAGGGCAAGGAAGAGTTTGATCTTCCATGGGGCGGTAAGCTTGAGTTCTACAACTGTATCGTAGGTGGTGCGATTGATGCGCGCTTCATGCCTGCAATCCTCAAGGGTATCAATGACAAGATGAACGAGGGACCTCTTACCGGATCGCTTGCTCGTGACATCCGCGTCTATGTATATGACGGAAAGATGCACCCGGTTGATTCTAATGAAATCTCATTCGTCCTCGCTGCCCGCAATGCCTTCAAGGAAGCCTTCCGCAAGGCCGGTCCTAAGATCATGGAGCCTATCTACACCGTTGAGGTAATGACTCCTACAGATTATATGGGAGCCTGCATGTCCGACCTGCAGAACCGCCGTGCTCTTATCGAAGGAATGGGAACTGACAAGGGATTTGATACAATCAAGGCGAGGGTTCCGCTTGCAGAGCTCTACCGCTACTCTACAACCCTGAGCTCAATCACTTCAGGAAGCGCAACATTCAAGATGGAATTTGCTGACTACCAGCCGGTTCCTGCCGATGTTCAGGAAAAGCTCCTGAAAGCATACATGGAAGAGGACAAGGACGAATAGTCTTTTCCCTATATTTGTGAGAGGCTGACTAAAAAGTCTGTCATATCGAGCGAAGCACAGAGTGC
>JBJFDD010000174.1:0-2028 GCA_051889815.1 Candidatus Cryptobacteroides sp.
TAACAATTCAATAACTTTACTAATTAAACTCACACAAAAACAATTATGAAAAAATTTTTCATGTTTTTGGCAGTTGCAGGCCTGATGGCCTTTTCTGCACAGAATGCATTCGCTCAGGACGAGAACACCGAGGCTGCAGCTGCTGAACAGGAAGCTGTAGCTGAGCCTGCAGCTGAAGAAGTTGACGGCGAAGTTGACCCGTTCAACGTAAAGTCTGACGTTCCTCTCCACCAGGCACTGAAGACCAAGTTCATCGAAGGTGGTGCAGGCTTCATGACCCTCGTCATCCTGTGTCTCATCCTCGGTCTTGCAATTGCAATTGAGAGAATCCTTTACCTCAGCCTCTCCAAGACCAACACCAAGAAGCTTCTCGAGAAAATCGAGGCTGCCCTCGCCGAAGGCGGTGTTGAAGCTGCAAAGGAAGTTTGCCGCAACACCCGCGGTCCTGTAGCAAGCATCTTCTACCAGGGTTTCCTCCGCATGGATCAGGGCATCGAGGTTGTCGAGAAGACTGTCGTTTCCTACGGTTCCGTTCAGATGAGCCTCATGGAGAGCGGCCTTTCATGGCTTTCCCTCTTCATCGCCATCGCTCCGTCCCTCGGATTCCTCGGTACCGTTGTAGGTATGATCCAGGCCTTCGACGCCATCCAGGCTGCAGGTGACATCTCACCTAACGTCGTTGCCGGCGGTATGAAGGTGGCCCTCATCACCACTGTAGGTGGTCTCATCGTGGCCGTTATCCTCCAGCTCTTCTACAACTACATCCTTTCCCAGATTGACAAGCTCACCATCGAAATGGAAGACGCTTCCATCTCCCTTGTCGATATCCTTGTAAAGTACGAGAACAAATAATTGAGGCTATACAATGTCTAAATACACAAAATTCGTAAAGATACTGATGTGGGTACTCCTCGGAATCGGAGCCGGCATTGTTGTATGGGGCGCAGCCATCAAGGGCCTCCCTGCAAGTCCGGCAGATGACGGAGCAGCCGTTGAAGTGATTCTCTACTGGGCATACGCCCTCGTAGCTCTCGCAGTCGCTTCAATTGTAGTCCTCGGACTCTACACCACCGCTGCTCAGAAGGGTATCAAAGGTATCCTCAAGCTCCTCGGCGTAGTAGTCGGAGCCTGCGTAGTAGTGGGCGGGGCCTACCTCCTCGCCAAATTCCAGGGTGGAAACATCGTGCTGGCCAATGGCGCCGCTCCTTCTGACGGCGACATCCTCATCACCAACACCGTTCTCAACCTCACCTATCTCCTCTGCGGCCTCGCTGTAGTGTCAATCCTTTTCAGCGCGATTTACACTGCAGTCCGCAAATAAAACATTCCTGACATGGCTAAGAAAACACCAGAAATAAACTCAAGTTCAACGGCGGACATAGCATTCCTGCTGCTGTGCTACTTCCTCATGACTACGACCATGGGGTCCCAGCTCGGTCTGTCCCGCCGACTTCCTCCTATGCCGGACCCTAACCAGAAGGCACAGGATCAGAAAGTGAACCGTCGTAACATAATCCTCGTGAGGATTAACAGTCAGGACCAACTTCTGGCAGCCGACGAGCCAATGGATGTTTCACAACTCAAGGACAAGATCAAGTTATTCCTTACCAACCCGGCCGACGACCCAACCCTTCCGGAGAAGGTCGAGACTCAGATTGAAGGCCTCGGAAGCGTAATGGTCAGCAAGGGCGTAATCTCCCTGCAGAATGACCGTGGTACCAGTTACCAGGCCTACATCGCAGTGCAGAACGAACTCGTGAAGGCCATCAACGAACTCCGCGACGAATTCTCACTGGCAAGGTTCGGCAAGAAATACGCGAAACTCGACGAAGATACACAGAAGATGGTCCGCGACGCAATTCCTCAGAACATTTCCGAGGCAGAGCCTAAGGACGTCAAGAAAAAATAAACGGAGGGTACAGTTATGTCAAAATTCAAGAAAGGCGATAAAAAGACTATGCCTACCGGCAGCACCTCATCCCTCTCGGATATCGTGTTCATGCTTCTGTTCTTCTTCATGGTGACCAC
>JBJFDD010000175.1:0-2024 GCA_051889815.1 Candidatus Cryptobacteroides sp.
CCGACTGTAATTCCCTCAAACGGTTTCCCGTTGACAAGGATTGAGGACTGCTTGCTCCAGGATGGGATACGCAATGCGATCTCCATCTCCTCTTCTTTCTGTATTCCGACCTCCATCTTGATTTTTCCGTCTGATGGGTAGTTGGAAATCATATTCATTGAAACCTTTTGTCCTGAAGGAGTTGCGAGCTGGCACTTCATGTTGCCGTAGAAGTTGATGGCAAGGCCGTTTCCGGAGGTCATGGCCGCCCATGAAGGGAGAGTCATCAATCCTCTCGGGCCATTCGCCACGCAGCAGCTCATCACCACGTCAGGGAACTGAAGGTGGCTGTGGACTCTTTCTCCCATCAGGCTTGAGTAATATGCCCACCATTCCCCGTCCGGTGACATGGCACCGAGGCAGGCGTTGTAGAGGGAAATCTCGAGTTCGTCGGCATATTTGCTCTCACCTGTGAGACGGAGCATCTGGTAGAGGTATTTCATCCAGGTTGCGGTCACGCAGGTCTCCATCCCCTGGTAGAGAGGCTCGGTCTGGCGCATCTTGCCGTGGCACCAGATTTCCTGGAGGGAGGCGGAGCCGACAATCATTATTTCATCTCGGATGATGCTGTCGATGAGCTTGTGTGAGGCTTCATAGTAGATTCTCTCGCCGGTTGCGCGGTACAGTTCGCAGAGTCCCTCGTAGCAGGACATCATTTCGTAGGCTTTCGGGGCTCCGCTCATCTTCCATAGTGGTGTGCCGGAAATGGCTTCCTGGATGAGCCTGATGCCGGTAGGGGAGAGTTTGTTCGGTGAGTCCCAGGACTTGACGATGTGGTGGGCGAAATCGAGGTATCTCTTCTCGCCGGTCCTTTGGTAGAGAAGTGCGATCGGTTCGAGAACCGAGCTTGAGGCGAGACCCTTCCATCCGATCCATCCGGTCTCGGCGATGTTCTTGCCGCTTTCCGGACCGGCTTCCATAATCAGGTTGTCTGCGACTTTTGCGGCTGCATCCAGTGCTGTCCTGTCGCCGGTCTGGTCGTAGTAGGCGAGCAGTCCCAGCATTACATATTTCCTGCCCCAGATGTCCCAGTCCCCGAGATGGTTCTCGTCCTGGTAGGTCCCGATGTAGCCGTTCCCGTCCTGGGTGGCCATCAGGTCGCGGACTGCTTTTTCTACCACAGCCCTGTGGGCTTCGGTAGGTTGGTAACCATAGGCAAGCATTGCTCCGGTGAACCATTTTCCCCAGAATTCGGATCTGAATCCCCAGTTGCCGTCAGGCTTGTCGCGGAAGGGCTGTACGAGGCGGTCGATGTCCTGGGCCATAAGGCGGTTCTCTATGCACAGGTTGAGTTTGTTTCCTATGAATCCGTCAATCTGTACTGCATTTGATGGTGCAGGGTCGAGCGCATTGGCCACCTTGATGTGCAATGTCTCTTTGGGGGTGTTCTTCTGTTTGGCGGCGAATGCCGGACTCAGGGCAATGATGGTTGTTGCCAGGGTGAGAATGATTCTTTTCATAGCGGTTGGTAGTGATAAGTATCAGTGTTATGGTTATCTTTGCAAAGTTAAGAAAATCATCTTTGAATATGAAAACGATCAGTACAAGCAATGCCCCTTCTGCAATAGGGCCTTACAGCCAGGCAATCGAACATGGCGGACTTGTCTTCGTCAGCGGTCAGCTGCCGATAGATCCCGCGACAGGAGCCTTCCCTGAAGGAGGAATATGCGCACAGACCCGCCAGTCCCTGACCAACATCAAAGCCATCCTTGAGGATGCCGGGTCATCAATGGCGCAGGTCCTCAAGACAACGGTCTTCCTTGCCGACATGGGAGACTTTGCACAGATGAACTCCGTCTATTCTGAGTTCTTCTCAACACCTTTCCCTGCCCGTTGCGCTGTTGCAGTCAAGACCCTTCCGAAGAATGCACTTGTCGAGATAGAATGTGTCTCCACAGTGGATTAATTGGAGTAACATATTTGTTATAGGTTAAAACATATTTGTTTTAATACTTACGGAATAGAAGATTATAAACTGAACCGAA
>JBJFDD010000176.1:0-2023 GCA_051889815.1 Candidatus Cryptobacteroides sp.
GGAAATAGCCGTGGATGTTGTGAATATGGATGATGTCGGGACCTATCCTCCTGATATCTCCGATGAACCGCTCAGTGGCCCTTACGGAGCCGAGTCCGTGGCTGTCGAACAGCCTGGTCTGCAGGCCGTGACAGGCGACACTGCATCTGTCGCCCACGGGGACTGGGATGGAGGTGGATGACTGAAGTCCATCGCGCCCCCTGCTGTAGGCAACATAGCTCTCCCAGCCGTTGGCGATGGCCAGCTCCCCGATTTCCTTCATTATCCTTCCCGTAGAGGTGTTGGTCCTCAAGACAGGATTTATCTGCAACAGTTTCTTACTCATCATCCTTAAGCAAGTCCTTGTACAAGGTCAACCATTTGCCCATCACCTTCTCCTCGGAGTATTTTTCCGTCACCTTCCGGGCCTCTGCCGACATCCTTCCCAAATCTTCCGGCGAGGCCATCAGGGCCATCATTGCATCTGCAAGAGCACTGATGTCTCCTTCCTTGACGATAAGACCGTTCCTCCCTTCATCGACAATGTCCCTCGGGCCGCATTTGAAGTCGAAAGTCACGACCGGAAGTCCTGCTGACATTGCCTCGATCATCACCATCGGGAATCCCTCATAGTGCGAACTCATCACCAGTATCGAACTCCTGAGATACTCCCCTGCTATGTCCTTGACAGGCTCATTCAGTTTTGCGCTCTTTTCAATGTCAAGAAGTTCAATCTTCCACTCCAGCATTTCGCGCCACTCCCCCTGTCCGAAAATGTCAAGACGCCAGTCCCCGAATCTTCCGTCTTTTGTGACAAGGGACCAGGCATCCAGCAGGCGGTCGAAACCTTTCTGGTAGTCAAGGCGCCCCACGGCAATCACCCTGCGGAAATCTGCCGGATTCTTTTCCTGCGAGGCAGTCTCGCTTGCTGACAAGTTTCCGCAGATTTCCCGCGCTGCATTCGGAATCACCCTCATCCCCGGAATCTCTCCCCACATCAGTGCGTCCTCCTCCGTCAGGACCACAAAGCGGTCGAAACGCCTCACCAGCCTTTCATCAGCCCAGGCTCTGTAGCGGTCAGCCAAACCCATCAGCCCCTTGCGGTTGTACTGGAAGTGGAACAATTTGCTCTGGTGAAGTTCCATCACTTTGCGGCTTCCGTCCCCGATTGCCGGTACGAAACCGCATTCCCCAGGATAAAGGCAGTCCACCACATCCGGTCTTTCCGCCATCAGCAAGTCTTTCAGCCTCTTCCGATGCAATCTCAGTCTCCGGAAATAGCCCCCCAGCTTGAGCAGGAAAGCCTTCCCGTTGTCATCCGAATAATTGACATCCAGGTCCACAAGCCTCGCCCCCTGCGGAAGCGGGAAGAACGAATCCCTCCCCTTCTGGTCAGTAGTCACGACCAGAATCTCCCAGTCAGTATGCTTTTTAAGCCAGGCAATCTTATTCAGCAGTACCCTCTCCATCCCGCCGGGATTGTACAGGGAGTGAATTGTGTAAAGGAGTTTCATGATTTTCGTTGTCGAAAAAAGGAATACATAGGAAGATTGCAAACACGAGGAATATGTCGGAAGAAACCTTGCACCAGACGATGAAGTTGACCATCAGAATGGCCAGGAACAACAGCCTGTACTCGGGGAACCGTTTCATGCATGTCATGCCCACCTTAATGAAATATGCGATGAAGGCCAATAGACCGAAAATTCCGAAATAGAAAATGAACCGGCAGTAGCCGATGTCGGTCTGCATGTAGTATCCGTGGAAAACAGGGCCGATGTAATAGGGGTCCTTCCAGTAAGGGTTTTCGAAATAGCCGTTCCCGATAAGCCAGGTCTTCAAATCGTCCGGGAAGACCACCATGCTTTTCAGAATCTCATTGGAATGCACCTCCCAACGCCCATTCTCGAAAAGAGAGAAAAAGCCCTCGAATGCGAAGTGGAAATTGGCATAGAATACCGGGCTCATGTTGTATAATAATACTATTGCCGGAATAAGAACCAGTGCTGAGACAAGGGCGGCTTTCCAGACGCTTCCATATTCA
>JBJFDD010000177.1:0-2020 GCA_051889815.1 Candidatus Cryptobacteroides sp.
TGTGGAGGTAAGGGTTGTACTTCTTACGCGCGAGACGTTCAGGTGTGTTCTTCTTGTTCTTGGTGGTGATGTACCTTGAGATTCCAGGTACTCCGCTTTCCTTCTGCTCAGTGCATTCGAGGATGACCTGCACCCTGTTTCCTTTAGCTTTCTTTGCCATAATTCAAATGATTTTAAACAAGGCCGACAAATCCTTTATCCTGAGCCTGCTTGAGAGCGGCATCGAGGCCATTCTTCTCAATTGTCCTCATTCCTTTGCAGGAAACCTTAAGTGTGATGAATCTCTGCTCTGCCTCGGACCAGAACTTCTTGGTCTTGAGGTTGAGGGCGAAATCGCGCTTTGTGCGGAGCTTGGAGTGAGCGACATTGTAGCCGATCATTCTCTTTCGTCCAGTGATTTGACAAACTTTTGCCATGATATTGTTACTTTTTTATTGATTCAAAATAAATTGCGGGGCACAAATTTCGGTATTAATTTTCTGATTTCCAAGAAATCTACACAAATTTAAAGAATCTGCGCCACCGGATGTTTTCAGGGAATTTCTTGTTGTCAACTGTTGAAAGCCAGACAAGTGCTGGTCTTCCGACAATGTGATCTTCCGGCACGAAGCCCCAGTATCTGGAGTCAAGGGAATTGTGCCTGTTGTCTCCCATCATGAAAAAATAGTCCTGTGCGAAGGTGTAACTCGAAGTCTGCTGCCCGTCGATGAAGATCCTTCCGTCCTTTTCCTCACGCAGTTGATGACCTTCGTAAGTTGAGATTATCCTGCGGTACAGAGGCATGTTCCGGGGTGTAAGCTCCACCGTCGCCCCCTTCTTCGGAATCCAGAGAGGACCGAAGAAATCCCTGGTCCATCTGTAGTTCTCCTCAAATGGGAAAATGCTGAGGTAAGAGTCAGGATAATCAGGAGGATAGACATCCGAATCAGCTTCTGCCGAAACGACAGCCGGACATTTCCGGATTTCCTCAAGACAGGCTGCCGTCATGCTGACGTTCCTGTAGCCCGGAAGGGATTCGTCGTAGTAGAGAGTCTCCGGATCCAGACCGGCCTTGGAAAGAGTCATTGAATTGATTCTCTGGCCATTAGTCACGACCGTATAGGAGAACTGGACTCCCGGATAGGTCTCCTGGGCAATGCCGTTGACATAGACATAACCGTCACGGACCTCAAGAGTGTCTCCGGCTACTGCCACGCATCTCTTGACATAATGGTCCTTCTTGTCAACCGGCCGTACCTTGAGAGGGCCTGCATTCTTGATGGTGAATTCCCTGCCTGCATTCCTTACCCAGTTGTAGTAATCCTCGGAAGGATAGCGGGTGAGGACAGTGTCACCATGCGGAAAGTTGAAGACCACGATATCTCCCCTGCGGACCTCGCGGAATCCTTTCAGGCGGCGGTAGTCATTCTGGATGAGAGTTGAATATGACTCCTTTCCGAATATGACGTTGTGCGTGAAAGGTATCGTCAGTGGTGTCTGCGGCACTTTCGGGCCGTAAGTCATCTTGCTGACGAAGAGATGGTCTCCGGTGTACAGGGTACTCTCCATCGACGAAGACGGAATCTTGAAGGCCTGGAAGAAGAACATGTTGATGAACGTGACCACAATGACGGCGAAGATGATGGCGTCAAGCCAGTCCAGCCAGACATTGTGTTTTTCCCCTTCCTTGTACTCCTTCTTCCAGAAAGCCCATTTCACCTTTTGGGTGACGAACAGGTCGAAGATGACGACAAGTCCAAGGAGCCACCAATAGTTCCCGAGCCAAATGACCCACAGCAGATAGAGGATGGACCAGAAGCCCGCCCTTACCCATTTGTTGTGGTATGCATCCCTCAAGTTCACTCGTAAAGACTATTTTACAGAGTTCACAATTGCCTCGAAAGCCTGAGGATTGTTCATGGCGAGGTCTGCGAGGACCTTGCGGTTCAGACCGATGTTCTGCTTTGCGAGTGCACCCATAAACTGGGAATAAGTCATACCGTACTGACGTACAGCAGCATTAATTCTCTGAATCCAAAGT
>JBJFDD010000178.1:0-7271 GCA_051889815.1 Candidatus Cryptobacteroides sp.
CATTGGAATATTCTTGCGTTCTGGTTGAACAGTTTGACTTTGAGTTCAAATCCGAAATACATCGGATTGTTGAGTTCGGTAAATGTAGCGGCACCCACCTCCGAAGGGTCAAGAGGGCGCGAATTGAATATGTTGTTGACATAGAAGGAAGCCGTGAGGTTCTTTCCGATTTCCTTCGACAGGTTGAGGTTGAAGACAACCGTCGGGATGGTCTTGCTGACTGTGAACCGGCTCGTGGACTTAGTCTCGTACATGTACCTGAAGGCTGGGTCGGAGGCCATTTCCTCGGTGAAGACGTGCATATGTCCGGTTTCTGCCGAGAGGAAGTACTGCGGAATCTCGTCGTTGTTGTAGTCCGTCCAACTGCGGGTCCAGGCATTGAATCCGGTGGTCAGAGTCACGACAAAGCCTATGGACGGAATGTTGTGCGTGATGCGCAGGGTGGAGACAAACTTCTCGTAGTTGGACCTGCTCATGAACGGTTCGTAGATGGATACGTTTGATCCGACGTAACTGCCGTTTTTCTGGCGGAAATCGAATGTATATCCCGAATTGGAAGTCTGGGTCCTCATCCAGGCTCCATTGAGGAAGAAGGAGGTGCGGATTGCGTCGAAACGGCCAAGGTTGAGCTCGTACTCGATACCGAGGTTGTGTTCGTACCTGTTGTTCGAAGGGGTGTACCAGCGGAAGAACTTCTTGTCGTCCCTGACCATTTCGAAGACTGGATTGCCCTGGGCATCTGTGCCGCTCAGCGCATACTTGCGGTACGGCAGCAGGGCGAAGGTCGAAGTGCTCGAGCCGAAACCGTAGCCGTTCTTCATCAGTTCGTCGAAGAAGGTGATGTTGAGGGTGTACCTGTTGGTGATGGTGATGTCGATCCCTATTTCCATCTTGCGGTTCCTTGCGATTTCCAGATCCGGGTTGGATGTGTCGAAGATCTGGGTGGATGCAATGACAATCTTGTCTTCCGGATTGGTAACGTCGTTGTTGAACAGGGTCTGGTCGCAGTAGGCGTTGTTCGGATAGTGATAGGCCGAGGTAGGAGCCTTGGCGGTGATTCCGTAGCCTCCGCGGAGGGTAAGGACTTCAGGCATAAGGTCCATCGAAAGATTGATTCGCGGCGAAAGAGCACTGAGGTGCCCGACGATGTCGTAGCGCGCTCCGGCGCTGAGGTTCACATTCCTGCCCCCGAGCACCTGTGCGTGGAATATGCTTTCTGCGAATATGCCGACCTGGTTGACGAACGGGATGTCGTAAAGTGGCCTCTCCCTGTAGCCGGATTCGGAGTTGAGGCCCTGTGGCGGAGGAGTCCCTTCCGGGAACACCAGGCCGCGTCCGAGGTTGCCGTCGGACTTGAAATCCACACCGGCAAGAATCTTCTCCGAGGTTGCTCCCCACGACTTGAAGAGGTTGGCCGTGACCTTGCCGTAGGTGTTGACCTCCTTGCTGTAGAAATCGTAGTGAGAGAAGTATGAGTCAGGCATGTAGATGGCATAGGTGCCCAGGGCAGCCTGTTCCGGTGTGAAAGCGGTGATCTCGATGCCGTCAATGTCGTAAAGATGCCTGCCGGGGATGTTGGAGACAACCGAACCGTTCACCATGTTGTTGGTATAGAGGGCGGTGGCGTTGGCGCACATCTGTTCCTTGAAAGAGTCCTTCCAGGTGAGACTGTTGGAGAGGTCGTACCGGATCGACTTCATCCAGCCGCTGTTGATGTTCCAGGTGCCGTTCGTGCTGAAGCGGTAGCCGTAGCTGGTGCCTCCGGATGCTGTCTTGGACCGGAAATCGTCCGGGTTCGGGTTCCTGACATCCTTCCCGAACCGGAGGTCGAGGGATGTGGTTGTGGAAAGAGGACCGAAAGTGTTGCTGTAGACGGTCTTGAAGTTGATCCTGCGGTAGTTGGCGTAGGCTTCAGTGGTCTTTGCATTGCTGTAGGCATAGTCTCCGCTGAAGTTGAGGCTTCCGGCATGCCCTCCCAGCCTGAAGCCTTTCGAGGCGGACACCTGGTAGATTTTCGGGTCGGTCTTGAACCTGACCGTGAGAGGTTCGGCACCTGCCTTGGAATTGACGATCACTGCCCCGGAGGTTAGGTCTCCGTACTGTACGGAAGGGATTCCGCGGATGACCTCGACAGATTCGATGTTGTCGGTGGAAATGGTACGGACATCGATTCCGGAGTTCGGAACCGAGCCGGCATCGAAGGTGGAAGTTCCGGCGATGGTGCCGGCAGTACCGGTCATGGCCGAGGTGATGCCCTCCATGTTGGCATTGTTGGACATCGGTGAACCGTCCATGATGATTGCGGTTCCTAGGCTGTTCATTGCCGATGCGACGGCGGTCCTGAGGTTTAGGCTCTGGGCGGTAGAAAGGCTCGGGTTACTGAGTCCGGCTCCCGGAAGAAGCTGCATCACATCTCCCAGGGAACTTGTGAGGGCGTGGTCGATTGCCTGGCGGGAAATCATCGAGGCGGTTGCCTCGCCGGCTTTGCTGCTTTCGGCTACGATGCTTACCTGTTCAAGGCGAAAGCTGCTGATTTCCATAGTGAAATCGTAGGTCTGCCTTCCGGACTTCCGGACAACGATTGTCGAATCGATGGACACATAGCCAATCATCTGGACTGAAAGGGAATACTCTCCCTCATCCAGCTTGGAAAAGCTCCATTTGCCTTCTGGATCGACGGTCGAGTAAAGGCCTGCAGGCTTCAGGAGCACTACGGCTCCTTCGAGAGGGACCTTTGCTCCGTTCTCGATTGTGGTCACGGTGCCACTGATTCCCAGGTTGCCCCCCTGGCGGGACTGGGCCTGCACCGGGAGCGTCCCGGCCCATAACAACAGGACGCAAAGAATCGGGAGAACCGTGCCGGGCCTCCCTGCGCCGTCCCGTCTGCAAAAGGTTATTTGTCGACCGATTGTAGTCATCTTTCGTTGTTTCTTTGTTTGTCGTCCTCCTTTAGTTTGTTTCCGTTTTCTTCCCGAGGGCTTTTCCTGGCTCTTCAGCCAACCTTTTACCTCGGGCTCATTCACGGGAACGTTGGGGAATGCTTATTCTCCCAGGCGCGAGATGCTCCTGCGGAATTCGTCCTTGAGTTCTGGATCGGTCTCGGCATCGTGAAGTTCCCGGCATATTCCCAGAGCCTTGTCGCGCTCGCAGGAGTAGCGGTACCAGCCGAGGACTTCCGCAATCTGGCGTTTGATGCCCGGGTCATTTGACTTTGTGAAACAGGTCTTCAGGGCGTCGAGGATGTCGGCGCGGCACTGGTTGCGCTGGGACCTGATGAAGAGCCTGCAGTTCCTGGCATCAGGGCTGTCGGATTCGAGGTTCGCAATGTCCTCCCTGTGGCTCCTGTCGCAGGCGTCAACATATTCAAGAATTGTCTGAAGGCCTTCCTCGCCCTTCCAATGGCCGTTCTCCCTGATCAGTCCAGAGGCCTTTCCGGCTTCGATGGCGACCAGCGGGGCCTTGAGCTGGAAGAGGACGCGGGATGAGGTGAGAGGGTCGAGATAGAGTTTTATGACCTGGGCATCGAGCTCCGGAGACTGGTTGTAGCCGGCGTAGCGGGCGCTGAGTCTCTGGAGGAGTTCGTAGCTGTCGTCGAGTCCGAGGGATATGGCCCTGGTGAGGCAGTCTCCTGCGAGTTCGACGTTGCCGTTGAAGGCCGCGAGCCTGACGATGCCGGATGCCGAATTCCTCTGAAGTTCTAGAAGCTCTTTTCCGCTGATGTTGCCGTTGCGCACGAGTACCCTGACTGCGAGGCACTTGACGTCGCAAGGAGAGTTGCTGTCCTTGAGGAGCTTGCGCCATATTCCTGCATTTTCTTCCTTCATGCTGGTCTTTCTGTCCAGGTCGGATATGTTGCCGAAGTGGAAGGTAGGGTCGCCGAAAAGATGGGTCTCAAGGGACCAGACGTGCTTGAATATGTTGCCTGCGCATACGCCTTCGTCGAAGAGTCCCACCAGTTCGTCAGTCCAGACGTCCTGAAGGGCATTGACCGAATGGGCAACGGCTGCGACGGTGTTGTTGGTCTCCTTGAAAAGGTAGTGCGGAACAACATAGTCTGCTTCGGTGAAGGCTCCGTTGAAGCAGGCGTCGAAGAGGACGAACCTGGCTTTGATGTCATGGCGGTCGATGTCGTCGGTGTAGATGTCAAGGGACCTTTCATAGAGGCTGTCCCTGATTATGAGTTCGGGGTCATCGGCTTCGTCAAGCCATTGGGCCGGGATGCCGAATCTCTTGATGAAGTCCTCCCTGGTGGCCTCCGGCTTTCGGGATGAGCGCATCTTGGCCCTGAAATAGTTTCGTGCGAGGGAAAGCCATCCGTCGGGTGTGGACTCGTACGGGGAGCCGTTGAGAAGCTGCATGTCGTTGTAGCCGTGGTGGTGCAGCAGGGCTATGTCGAGGTCAGGGTCGCCGAGGGCGGAAAGGAGACGGGTCTTGACGGATTTGTCGAAGTCGAAGTTGATGAAGTCAACCTTGCCGCCGGGATTGTTGACCGATGGCAACTGCTCGTGGAGGGCCTTGTACTCGTTCATCCTGGCGACCATCGACTCGGAGTTGTAGCCATGCCCGGCAAAGAAGAGGACCCTGTCAGGTACGGCCAGGACCGGGCCTGCGGACGACTTTCCGTTGGCCGCAATTGCCGCCTTCTTGGTCTGTACGGCTTTCTTCAGGAAAGCCTCGATTGCCGGATACTTGTCCTGGCCCGCCGCCGGCTTTATGCGGGAGGTGTAGATGTCTGAGCGGATCTGTTGAGGCGATTCCGGAGCGAGTGAATAGTAGAAGAAGTCCTTCCTGTCCTTGTCTCTTGAAAGGAAGTTGAATTCCAGGTGAAAATCATCGTAGAACCTGTCGGAAGGGATGGAAGACTCCTTCCAGTCCCTTTTCTGGTCCATCTTGAAGGCCGAACTCAGGTGCTGGGCATCCCTGATCATCGGCACCGGAATGTCTCCGATCAGAACGGCTCCTTCGAGAGCCTTTTCTTTGTGGAGGTTCTCCAGCCTGACTTTGATGGAGTCCGGAACGCCCCATTCGTCAATCAGGAGGATTCCGGTCTTGCCGTCCAGTTCCATTGCGGCAAGATATTCATCGACAGCATCTTTTGTTTGTGCGTAGCAGGCCTGGTCAATCACCACGGCAACTGATGGCCTGCGGGGGCTTCCGGCTTCTGCCTGCAGTGAAAGGCAGAGGGCTGAGGCGGCAGCAACGGCCATCAATAAAGTTTTTCTCGTCATAACGTTTCCAATAATACACTATTACTTCTCTTCAAAGGTACGAGAATAATCCAAAATTATCAATACCCCCTGCCTTCGGGGCAGTTGATGTACCAGTCCAAAACAGCTCCCGTGACGGCTCAGGCTCTGGAGGAACCGAAGGGGAGTATGCTCATTTTGAGGAGGCGCCAGTGGGCTTTGGCGAAGGGAATCCCGATGATTGTCAAGGCGCAGAGCAGGCCCAGGACGATGTGCAGTGTGGCTATCTCCCACCATCCGGTCAACAGCCACAGGATGTTGAAGCCGACGCTCAGGCATCCGCTGTCGCTCATCAGTTGTACGTCACGGCCGAAGGGGCACAAGGCTAACCCGGCCATCTTGAACAGTTGGACTCCGAAAGGTATTCCGATTATGGTCAGGCACATCAGGAGCCCGAATACCGCATAGTAAAGAAATATCAGAAAACCTCCCAAAAGGAACCACAGGATATTTCCGAGTGTGTTCATGCCTGGACTGCTGATTTAGATTACCACTGCGCCTGCGACAGGAAGGATTGCTCCGGAGATGTAGGAGGCCATGTCGCTCGCGAGGAAGAGGAAAGCGTTGGCGATGTCCTCAGGCTCTGCCATCCTTCCCATCGGGATGTTCTTGATAATCGGCTGGATCATCTTGTCCGGAAGGACTGCAACCATGTCGGTGCGGGTGACTCCCGGGGCAACTGCATTGACACGTATGTTGAACCGTCCCAGTTCGCGGGAAAGCGATTTGGTGAGTCCGTTGACGGCAAACTTTGAAGCAGGGTAGCCGCAGCCGGTTCCCTGTCCGTTGAAGCTGACTATCGAACTGGTGTTGATGATTGAACCGCCACCCTGCTCCTTCATGATTTCAGCAGCAGCGCGACTGCAGGAGTAGAGGGCCTTGATGTTGATTTCCAGAATCTTGTCGAAATCCTCATCCTTGTAGTCGAACAGCGGGGTGTTCTGGGATATTCCTGCATTGTTGGCAAGGATGTCCAGGGCGCCATATTTCTCCCTGATGCTTTTGAATGCTGCGGAGACCGCCTCCCTGTCGCTGAGGTTGGGCCAGATGGCTTCAACCTGGGCATCAGGCAGTTCTGCCTTTATCTTGTCCAATGCTTTGACGGCTGTCTCCTCCCGTGAGCCGCAAAGGATGGTGATGGCCCCTGCCTGGAGGAATTTCCTGACTATTGCATAACCGATGCCTCGTGTGCCGCCTGTGACGACGGCAACTTTACCGTTCAGTAGCTTTTCCATATCATTTCATTGTTATCGGCGCCGGCATTGACGCCAATCCAAAGATATGAAATTATTTCCGAATATGTCAATGTCCATGTCCACCGAGGTTTCAGTGACGACAAAATAAACGCCCCTGGATAATTCCGGAGGCGTTTATTGTAGATTCTTTGCGGAATGCTGGCTGTCTACTGTTCGTCGATGTCTTCGACCCAAGGGTTGGTGTTGAGCTTCCTGTCGAAGCGGTTGATTGCTACAAGGGCTACCAGATAGACAAGACCGACAATTATCAATCCTGTTCCGAGGCAGATGCTCAGTGTCTTGCCGCCCAGGCCGGGAACCGTGAAGGCAAGAATGCCGAGAACGGTTGATGCGAGACCGAGCACAAGGTTCATCCACCAGGCCTTGAAACCAACCTTCCGGTAGTCGAATGAGCGGATGGCCAGGTTGGCCCCTTCAATTATCAGGAACAGCGCAAACACTATCGGCATGATGGCGGCAAGGGTGAGGTCATGCCTGAGGAAGAGGAAACCCAAAAGGATCTGAAGGATTGAAGACAGGAGGATGCTGCCGCTTTGTGGGAAATAGCTTCTCAGGCTGATCCAGTTCAGCAGGGTGGCCACACCTGAAACCATGGTGATAATTCCGATTATCCAGGCAATCGAAATCAGTGTGGAAAGAGGATTGCTGATGCAGATTACTCCCAGGGCCACCAGTGAGGCGCCGGCAATTCCCATATATATCTTTCTGCTCGGTAGCATGGCGTTTTTTTTATTTGATTTCTATTGTCTTGACTTCAGGCTGCTCGATG
>JBJFDD010000179.1:0-2014 GCA_051889815.1 Candidatus Cryptobacteroides sp.
GTACTTGAGTTCCGGATAAACGTTCCTGTCTTGCATACTCTATTCTTTGTATTTGATTTTCACACTGTTGTCGATGACCAGGTCTTCGATTACCTGGCCTTTCGCAACATAGAGGATCTCAAGGTCAGGAGAATCGCTGAGGTCAAGATGCCTGAGTTCGGGGTTGGAGGAGACATCGAGGGTCCTGAAGGAATTCAGTCCGGCGTCAAGGGATTCCAGTTCGGGAAGGCCGGACAAGTCAAGGGACTCAAGACCGTTGCCGAAGCAGTCGACTGTCTTGAGATGGGGTGCAGCAGAAAGGTTCAATTCACCGAACTTGTTGAAACGGCATTCAAGAGATGCAAGGGAGGCAGGAAGGGAGATGGCTGAAAGACGGTTGTAGTTGCACCTGAGAGTCTTCAGGAAACTATTTGAGGCAAGGGCGAGACTGGTGAGCTGTCCCTTCCAGACCGAACCGCAGCAGTCCAGGACAGAAAGGTTACGGAAGTACTGCACCCCGTCCATTGTCCGGATTCCGTCAGTATTCACTGTGATTTCTTCAATTGTTTCGGCCTCTCCGGCAACGATTTTTCCGTCAGAATCAGCGTCGCAAAGTTCCAGCAGGAACTCAAGAAGGACCGGGTCGGAAACCGTGATGCCGACCCCCTCGGGAGGCAGGACAGGATCAACCGGACCAGAAGGGTCTTGTCCGGAATCTCCGGGATAAGAAGGATTGCCAGAATCAGGAGGAGTGATGTCGGTGGTAAAGCGCAGGAGCCTGGTCCTTATCTCGTTGCGTCCATTGCCTGCCCTGGCGTAGAAGCAGTATTCAACCCCATTCCCGAGATTGTCCACCCGAACCGAGAAACGGCAGTCGGCATCAGGTTCGGCGGAAAGGAACTTCAGGTGTACCTCATCCGGACCGAACATGAAGCCGGAAAGCGTGACTCCGTTGTCAGTTGTCAGTTTTGCGGAGAGTACCGCATAACCGGCTCCGTCGGCAGTTCCCGACTCGTAACCGACCTCGGCAAAATCCGGGGTTGCATCCTGCGGAGGCAGGTCCGAAGTTGATGCACAGGCGAAAGCAACAGCTGCAATTGCGCTGATGCACAAGATTCTGTCAATTCCCATCATTCTGGTTCCAGTCTATTATTTTTCCACCGATGTTAATCAGTACCTTGTCAGGACTGTCGGACAGGATGATGTCAACAGTATGCCTCATCCCGCTTCCGAAGATGAACTTGGAACTCAGCAGATAGGAAACATCATTCACTATAACTTCGACAAGTGGAATCTGGTTCATTATCTTCTGCGGGACGATAACTGCAGAGTAACTGGCAGGTCCCGTACAGCATGCAATGACAGTCCCGGCTGGAGAATCGGGATTCTTCTCGACATCTCCGCTTTCCAGGTCAACCAGGGCGACAGGCACAGTCCCATGCACCTTGACGACCGCCTCCGCAGGCAGGTCTCCTTCATAGTCAGGGCCTTTCACCAGATTGATGTCAAGCCGCGAGAGCCGGTGGGTGAAATGAAGCGGAACCTCTCCCCCATTCCTTGTGACGGACTCGCTTTTGGCCCATAAGAAATCACTGAGAGTGAAGCCTTTGCCCCTCTGGTCCGACTTGACCTCAAAACGGAAATTGTCAATTGAACCGACTTCAGGCACATAAGGGTAATAGGAATAGATATCAAAGGGATCATCGCCTTTCCAGTAAACCGGAGGGCTGACTGTCCATTTCCCGGCATCATTGGAAGCCTTGCTGTTGTTCGCCCAGTTTCCCGAGATTTCCAGGCGTCTCGGCTCACCATCGTCATCGTAGTCCACAGCGAATATCCCGATTTCATCCCCGTCTTCGAATTCGGTCTCCGTCGCCCTCGACACGGACGCCGGGAGCAGCGGAGTGAAGACCATAAGGTCAGGCCGATCCCCGTCGGAAACAAGCTTGTCGCCGCAGGAAACGAGCGGCAAAGCCATCAGCAGGAATATGCCATATTCAATCAATCTCTTCATCATGTCTCTCAGAATCTGTCA
>JBJFDD010000180.1:0-7261 GCA_051889815.1 Candidatus Cryptobacteroides sp.
GAAATAAATGTACTTTCGGACATTTATTCCGAGCAGGCATTCAAAGTCGTTTTTCAATCTCTGAAAAATTTTACCGCAGTATGATTATTTAATGTATATTTACAGCACTAAAACAGTTGACAATGACAGCAGCAAGATTTACGGCGACATTATTTGCAGCGGCTTTTTTGTCGCTCATCTCGTGTTCAAAGAGCCCTGACGGTCCCCAGGGCAATGTACCGTTCCAGATCAAGGTGGATGCAAACGGTAAGAAGGCCTGGGCCGAAGGCGACCGCGTCCATGTCTGGCACCGCGAGTCCGGTGATGAGGTATTCACTGACGACGGAGCCTTCACCCTCGCAGGGACGTCCGGCAACATATTCGAAGGCACCCTCAAGACTGGACTGGCTGACAGCAAGACCTATGACTGGAAGGTTGCCTATCCTTACGGTGGAAGTGCCGACGCTGAAGAAAAGTACTTCCTCCAGGACGGCTACGGTTCAAAAGCTCACATCGCCTCTGCCGAGGGACTTCCTCTCCAGGGCACTCTCACCGCAAAGAAAGGTTCCGACAACATCCTGGTAAGTATGAAGGACGGCTTCGTGACTGTAGAAGCCAGGATCACGAACGGGTGCATGTACGACGTCCCGGTGTCAACTCTCAAGGCAGGTCCCTACACAGTCATAATCAACGATGCCCCGACCATCGCATCCGGTGAATCCGCATCTGTCTTCATCCCGGTTTACGAGCAGACGCCAACGGGAAGTGCGCATTCAGCATCAACGGAACGATAGTTTCAGCAGATTTGAGCGGCGAGGCTGGTGAAACCGTCACGGTTGACCTTTCCTACAAAGTACACAAGACCAGCATCACTGACACCAAGGTCTATTCAGGAAGCCGTTATTCGACCTTCACCAGCATGATCCACTACGGGAGCAAGTTCTACATCGCTTTCCGCGAGTCAGACACCCAGTACTGCCACCACAGTGCTGCAGACATGAAGGAGAAAGGCTACATCGTCATCTGCTCTTCCACAGACGGGCTCTCCTGGCAGAAGGAAATTACCCTCGTCAATGACACCTACGACTGCCATGACCCGAAACTTGTGGCCAGCACCGACGGGAACAAACTGTTTGTCTACCACGGAATCACCATCCCGGGGGACGGCAAGCTGAAGGACCCTTGCACCGGTGTCTGGACACTGGAAACCGGAGAGGACGGGCTTCTCGTGGAAAAGACCTACAACACAGTTGACATGGGAGCAAAGTCCTGCTACTGGCTCTGGGACATCACAACCAAGGATGACTGCTATTACGGAGTAGGCTATTACTATTTTGACCAAGGGAAACCGACCCTGTTCCGCTCGAAGGACGGCATCAAGTACGAGGAAGTTTCGGAGTTCCCCGTCGAAGGCAATGAAGCAAGCCCTTGCTTCTACGGAGACCGTCTCTATGTGTTCTTCCGGTCCGTCCAGACGCTCGACTGCTTCGTGACCTGGGCCGATGCCCCATACACTGACTGGCACACCAAAACCTACGGATTCACGATGCACGCACCACGGGCAATAGCCCTCTGGGACAGGATCTACGTCGCCATGAGGTACAACATGTACTCCAACTCCATCTGCTGCTACGATCCGGCAACTGAGAATTTCGACCTGATCCACACGACATTCACCAACAGCGCATCCACGGATGTGGGATATCCTGGGATGATTGTCTTCAACGGAGCTTTGGATGTCTGCTGGTACGCGGCGGAGAAATACCTGGACCCAAGCCCTGACATCTACTTCCAGAGCATAGGACTGGGCAAGATCTACAATCTCACCTACTGATTCTAGGCGAGCAGAAGCATTATCAGCTGGGCCGTGATGACCCGGATGAACATTGCCAACGGATAGACTGTGGCATAAGCTTCCGATGCCTCTTCCTCATCAGAATTGGAGTTGACATAACTGAGGGCCATAGGATTGGCCATGGCTGCGCACAGGGTTCCCGCCGTCTGTGCGTAGTCGTTTTTTCCGAAGCGTGACTGGATGAATCCGCAGGCCAGGACTGGAACTGTAGCTATCAGAAGGCTTATGAGAATCCAGACAAGGCCGTTGAGACAGAAGACCGTTTCGATGAATCCGTGGCCTGCACTGTAACCGAGGCAGGCCAGATACATCACGATTCCGATCTGGCGGACCATAAGGTTTGCGCTTCGTGTGGTGTAGGTGGACAGATGAATCCGGGGACCGAAGGCACCCATCAGGATTCCTATGATGATAGGGCCGCCGGCGATTCCCAGCTTGACAGGGACGGATATTCCCGGAACGGCAATCGGGATTGCCCCCAGCACGACACCGAGGAATATTCCGAGAAATACTGCGACGAGATTGGGATTGCGCAGTTCCTTTTCCTCATTGCCCAGGATTTCACCTACCTTGGCGATGGCGGCTTCAGTTCCGACCACAGTAAGCCGGTCTCCAAGTTGGAGACGGAGTCCCGGATAGGCAACCAGCTCGATACCGGCCCTTCCCACCCTTGTGATGTTGATGTCGAAAGAGTTGCGGAGATGCAGGGAACCTATCTTTACCCCATTCAGGTGCCGTTTCGTTACAAGCACATGCTTCGAGACGAGATTGCTGCCGTCAATGTGGTTCCAGTCGATGTCGGGGCGGTTCCAGTCCTTGGAGTCCTTCTCGCCGAAAATCACCTTGAACTGGTCAACGTCGGCAGGATGGAGCACGGCCAGCAGATGGTCATCCTTCTGGAGGACAGTCTTGGCGGAAGGGATGACAATCTTCCCTTCACGCCAAAGCCTGGAGATAATCAGATGCCTGTCCGTCAAGTGGTTGACTTCCCCTATCGTAACACCGAACAGGGCAGGATTGCTGACATGGAATTCTGCGATGTAGGTCTCGTTGTGGGACTTTTTCTTCACTTCCCTGCCCTTGAGGGCGAAACGGAGCACAATCATGCATGCAAGCACACCGATGACGCCGAAAGGATAGCCCACCGCACAGGCCGAGGCCATGTTGTTGGCGGCCCTGACCTGGTCCGGATGGATTTCAAGGAAGGACTGCTGTGCCGCACCGAGCATCGGGGTATTTGTCGCTGCACCGCACAGGAGCCCCATCATGTCGGGAAAGGACACATCAGTGACAGCATAGGCACAGATGGCAGTGAGGGTGGTCAGGAATATGGCAAGCAGCCCGAAAAGATTCAGCTTGAGCCCGCCCTTGCGGAGCGAAGTGAAAAAGCCCGGACCGACCTGGACACCCAATGAATATACGAACAGGATCAAACCGAAATTCTGGGCGAACTGGACCATCTGCTCCTGGGTCCGGATTCCCAGACGGTCGCACACCTCTCCCATGATGATTCCGATGAAGAAGACGAAAGCAACTCCAAGGGATACTGTCTTGACCTTTATCTGGCCAAGAGCCAGACCTATTGCGGAAATCACCGCTATCAGGAGTACCGTCTGAAGATAGGACGGCTGAAAAATCAGTTCATGCAACCATTCCATGCCGCAAATCTAATCATATTCATCGACATTTTGCGTAACTTTGCGAAGTAATGTCAACGAATATGCGCCAACTCGAAAGAACACTCGTCATCATCAAGCCCTGTGCAGTGCAGAGAGGCCTGGTCGGAGAAATAATCACAAGATTCGAAAGGAAGGGGCTGCGGCTCGCCGCCCTCAAGATGTATTCCTTCACCCGTGAGAAATGCGCGGAGCATTATGCGCACCTTGCCCACAAACCATTCTACCCGATAATCGAGAAATCAATGATGGCATCCCCGGTAGTGCTCCTGTGCCTTGAAGGAATAGATGCTGTCGATGTGGTCAGGTCCATGGCCGGCTCAACCAACGGACGGAATGCCGCACCCGGGACCCTCAGGGGCGACTACTGCATGAGCCACCAGGAAAACATCGTCCACGCCTCAGACTCGAAGGAGACTGCAGACGCCGAACTTGGAAGGCTGTTCTCGGAGGAAGATTTCTTCGAATATGACACTCCCCTGATGCCGTACCTCTACGCCGAGGACGAACTGTAGAAGCAGAAGGGCTATATCCTTCCGCAATGGTATTCTATCAGGCCCTCCACGGGTTCCATCACGTAACGGCTCACCCTGATACCGCACTCGCTGCAAAGACGTGAGAAAATCTCCCGGTTGGCCCCGGCGAAACCGCCGACCACCCCGACCGGGTGGTTAAGGTAGTCGTATTTCATCAGTGAACGCCTGATGAAGTTCCGGAAGTTCCTGTCCACCAGTTCCCTGGCATAAGGTTCTGAATAATGGGACACGACCAGCGGGGCTATCGAACCGAGGTAGCCTGCCGGGCTTGGTCCCTTGTAGACATTGGCCACTATCGCTGAATATGATGAGTCGAAACGGGACTCAAAATCACTCTTCAGCGGCTCGGGTACTTCTCCCTTGAGATAATCGGCGAGAAACATCTTCCCAAGTGCCGAACCGGCACCCTCGTCGCCGAGGATGAAACCTCCGGCATAGACGTTCTGGCTGATGGATTCCCCGTCGTAGAAACAGGAGTTGGAACCGGTACCGATGATTGCGACAATTCCGCTGGAATGCCCGCAGACCGACCTTGCGGCTGCCAGCATGTCGTTCTGGAAATCGAAGTCCCCGATACTTATGAGGCTGTCGGCATATTCATGGATGGATGCCCTGATTCCGGGAGTCACGACTCCGGCCGTGTAGAGGTAGAAACCTTCGAGATTGGCCGCTCCGCACCTTGACAGGCCTTCGCCCAAGGTCCGCTTCACCGCGTCAAGGGACATCGACGAAACATTCATTCCAGGAAGGAGGTACTGTCCGACCTGCTTCCCGTCTTCGACCAGGCGCCAGTCGCTCTTGGTCGCTCCGCTTTCCACTATCAGTTTCATGACCTTTCCTTGAAAAAAGCTTCCACCGCAGGACGCACCTTGCCGTACTTCAGGAGAAGGTCCCTGGCGACATCATATTCAGTAATTCCCGTGGCTTCCATTATCATCCTGGTGCCTCGGTCAACCAGCTTGCTGTTGCTGAGCTGCATGTCCACCATCTTGCAGCCCTTGACATGGCCAAGGAGAATCATCACCGAGGTGGAAATCATGTTCAGGACAAGTTTCTGGGTTGTCCCGGCCTTCATCCTTGTGCTTCCGGTCACGAATTCAGGACCGACTACAACTTCAATCGGAAGTTCGGCTTCGGCCCCAAGGGTTGAACCCAGGTTGCAGGTGATGCAGGAAGTCAGAAGACCCCGGGACCTGGCCTCCCTGACAGCGCCGATGACATAGGGTGTCGTACCGGAAGCGGCTATCCCGATGACGGTGTCGTCAGGAGTGGGATTGAATGGAATAATATCCTTCCATCCCTGGGAAAGGTCGTCTTCAGCCCCTTCGACTGCATCCCTGATCGCCCGGTCACCTCCGGCCATGAGTCCGATGAACTTGCCTTTAACTCCGTAGGTCGGGGGAATCTCGGAGGCATCGACAATGCCGAGCCTTCCGCTGGTGCCGGCACCGAGGTAGAAGACACGTCCTCCCCTCTTCATCCTTGCGGCAATAGCCTCAACCACTTTCTCGATTGCCGGGATTGCTTCGGCGATTGCTGCCGGGACCTTCCGGTCTTCGGTGTTTATGGCCTCAAGCAGTTCCCTGGCGGACATCCTGTCCAGGTCCGGATACAATGAATTCTGTTCGGTAGTTCTCATCCTGTTGCTCATTTCCATGCAAATATAGTCTTTCTTCAACTTTGTCCATTCATTTTGTTTCCGTTTTTTACTATATTTGTAGGTTGAATTGGAACAACAGTTTTTATTATTTCTGATAATATGATTTACACACAAGAAGTGCAGCACATGTGCTGCGTTGCAAAAGGCGCAAATCACGCCAATGCACCTATTCCTGAAGAAGGGAAATGGGTTCATGCAAAGGAAATCAAGGACATCTCCGGACTTACCCACGGTATCGGCTGGTGCGCACCCCAGCAGGGTTGCTGCAAGCTTACCCTCAACGTCAAGGACGGAATCATCGAGGAGGCCCTTGTCGAGACCCTCGGCTGCTCGGGCATGACCCACTCTGCCGCCATGGCTTCAGAGATTCTCCCTGGCAAGACTCTTCTCGAGGCACTCAACACCGACCTCGTCTGTGATGCCATCAACACCGCCATGCGCGAACTCTTCCTCCAGATTGTCTACGGCCGCACCCAGTCCGCTTTCTCAGAGAACGGTCTTCCTGTGGGCGCTTCCCTCGAGGATCTCGGAAAGAACCTCCGCAGCCAGGTCGGTACCATGTTCGGAACCCGCGCAAAGGGCTCACGCTATCTTGAAATGACAGAAGGCTACTGCACCCAGATGGCTCTCGACGAGAACAACGAGGTCATCGGCTACGAGTTTGTCAACCTCGGCAAGCTTATGGATGCCCTCAAGGCTGGCGCAACCGGTCCGGAGGCAATCGAGAAGGCCAAGGGCACCTACGGCCGCTTCAAGGATGCAGTTAAGTATATTGACCCACGTAAAGCATAATCCAGGATATGGCACTTTTTGAAAGCTACGAGCGCCGCATTGATCAGATCAATGCCGCCCTCAACAAATACGGAATCAAGGACATCGATGAGGCCAAGGCCATCTGCGACGCCAAGGGTCTCGATCCTTACAAGATGTGCGAGGACACCCAGAAGATCTGCTTCGAGAATGCAAAGTGGGCCTATGTCGTAGGAGCCGCCATCGCAATCAAGAAGGGATGCACCTCTGCCGCTGACGCTGCCGAGGCTATCGGAGAGGGTCTCCAGGCATTCTGCATCCCGGGTTCAGTTGCAGACGACCGCAAAGTCGGCCTGGGCCACGGCAACCTTGCCGCCCGTCTTCTCCGCGAGGAAACCGAGTGCTTCGCATTCCTTGCAGGCCACGAGTCCTATGCTGCCGCCGAAGGTGCAATCAAGATTGCCGAGATGGCAAACAAGGTCCGCAAGAAGCCTCTCCGCGTCATCCTCAACGGCCTGGGAAAGGATGCTGCCAAGATTATCTCCAGGATCAACGGTTTCACCTATGTCCAGACCCAGTTCGACTACTACACCGGCGAGGTGAAGGAAGTCTCAAGGACCCGCTACTCCGACGGTGTACGCGGCGGTGTGAACTGCTACGGAGCCGACGATGTACGTGAGGGCGTGGCCATCATGTGGAAGGAGAATGTCGATGTTTCCATCACCGTCAACTCAACCAGCCCTCCCCGTTTCCAGCATCCGGTTGCAGGCACCTACAAGAAGTAGCGCGTCCTTGCCGGCAAACC